>JADLBG010000391.1 GCA_020847895.1 Bryobacterales bacterium | reverse complement strand
GCACACGCCTCGGCCAACTGGTCCGGCTTCGGATCCGCGTGCACCACATGGAATCCGGCATCCGCCGCCCGCCGCCAGGCGTCCGGGCCTTGAGGCAGTTGATATAGCCCCAGGACAAAGGTGCGCTTGCCGTTAAGCAGCAGCATTCCGTCGCTATCGAGCCGCGCCGGTTCTGCGGCGAAGGCCGCGAACGCGCTTCCAAGAAAAGTTCTGCGTCTCATGGAAGGGCGCCCACCGTGATTGCCTTCCACACGACCGTTGTGCGCCCTGACACATCGACTGTAGACGCCCGCATCCGGTACGCGCCGGGACGGCGCAGAGAAAACCGGACTTCCACTGTTCCGCCCTGCTTGTCCATCACTACGTTTGGCTTGAGGTGTTCGGGAACAAGAACCGCCTGGTCCTGCTCCTCGGGGCCATACACCTCCCAGGCCACCATGGCGTTGCGATAGATGCCTTCGTTGTCCGCTCCGTAGGTGTAGTAAACAGCCGCCGAGGTTTCTTCGACCCTGGCGCGCGCCGTTACCTCCGTAACCCCGTTTGCCGCGTGCGAGGAAAGCGTCAGCGTCAGTTTGGGCGGCGCGCCGCTGATTCTCGGCGGAGTCCTTGCGTGATCGAGAACCGTCACGTTCTCAGCCTCTCGCACCTCCACTTTTCCATCCTCTCGAATCCGGACGATTTCGCGGTAGCCGGTGGCCGGCGCGCCGGGCAGATCCCACAACAGGTCGTAAGGAACGCCGAGTTTGAAACAGCGTTCGATTTCCGTGAAGAAGTTTGTCATCACCGTGCGATACGAAATGCCGTAGGCGTTTTTCCGTTCCAGGTTCAGTTCGCCCACGCCCCACATGTTACCCTTGCCGGTCTGCACGTGCCCCAGATCGTAGCCCGGCGGCAGCAGGATGGCCGTCTGCGCCGCCATCCGCGGCCGGCCAGGATCCGGACGGGGATGAGCGCGCGCGTAGTCGCTCAGATGACGGGAGAGCACGAGCACTTCGCCAAACGGCACGCAGGCGAGTTGATAGTTATCCCAGAAGAAGAATCGCGTAGCGCCCATATCATAGGCGTGCGTCAGCCACCAGGGCGCGTCGGCGCGCTCGAAGGCTCCATAGATGCTTGTGCCCCATTGCTTCCCCGTCAGCCGCGCGGCCCCGCGAAGGAAGCCGAAGATGATGTCCGCGAGCGCCTTCGGATCGTCGGGCGGCAGTTGAACGCCGTAAGTCATATCCATTTCGGGAAGCGTGCGGCGCGTGCCGATGCGGCCGGGCGGTTCGAAGACCATCGCATCGGGCACGCGCGGATCGCGCGAAAGCTGATAGGCCGCGGTGCTGACCATCGTTTCCCAGGTGTAGAGGTTCGTTTGCGGAAAATCGAGATCGCCCAAGTCCACATCCGGCCGCGCGCGCAGACCTTTGATCAGTGAGCGGGGAGTTCCCTCGCGCAGCGCGTGCTCATAGTACTTGCGGAATTCTTCCAACATACCCTTCGGCGTAATCGACTTGCGAAACGCTTCGTCCCTGGCGAAACGCGGCCGCACCGCGTGATCCCGCGTTCCCACTGCCGGCTCATCGAGGAAGAGCGCGGGTCCGAGGTATTGGCTGCGATAGAGCGATTCCGGGAACGGCAGGCGATTGCCCGCGCCCCAGTAGTAGAGCCCGAATTCGTCCGCCCAAGGCGCCTGTTCCGCGTCCACGCGGACGCAGGTGATTCCGGCGTCCCGCATGCGGCGGTAATCCTCGCGAGTGAGCCGGACCAGTTCGTAGTCAGAGCCGTCATAGCGGCGTGTTTCGTCCTTCTGCTTCGTGTTGCTGGCGGGACCCATCAGCAGGTCGGGCCGGAGCATTACTACGTCCGCCGCGGGCGGCGGCGCCGGCGTCTGCTGTTCGAGCGATTCGCGGCTGTAGCGATGGCCCAGGTAGTGGACCTCCCCGGAAAAGCCCAGCGCCGGTGTGGGCAGCATCTCCCAATCGCCTTGCGAAGGAAGCACGGCGCGGCCGCTCAGCGCATTGCGATATTCCCGGGGCTTGCCATCGCGCCCCTCTTGAAACAGATACCGGTCCGTGCCGGCGCGCGAAGCCTCGCCCATGCTCAACAGCCACACGCGGAATTCTTCGCCGTTCGCCTTGGTGGCTGCTAAAGATACCCATTGCCGTTCCCCCTCACGCGGCCCCAAGGAAAGAGTGAACGCGGTCACCAGCGAGGCGCGCGGGGCGATGACGCCGGCAAGACGATAGCGCGCCACTGTGCCGGGCCGCGGTTGCGCGGGGGCGGCCGGCGCAATCAGGGCAAGCAGGATCAAACAAGGAACTCTACGACCATCCATGGGTAGATTATGGCCGAGATGCCCTGGGAGAGTTAGAGTAGTGGGGTGATTCGATCTCTTGCTCTCATTCTATGCTCGGCGTCTCTGTTCGCCCAGTCCGAATGGCCGTCCTTTGGAAACGATCCCGGCGCCATGCGGTACTCCCCTTTGCGCCAGATCCATTCGGGCAACGTCGAACGCCTGAAGCCGGCCTGGACGTTCCGTACGGGCAAACCCGGATCGGAAGCCGTCCCCATTCTGATCGGCGGCGTGATGTATTTCACCGCGCCGGACGGAGTCTACGCGCTGGTGCCCGAGACTGGCGAACTCCTGTGGAAATATGACGCCTCGCCGATGGCTTTGCGCGGCTTGGCCTACTGGCCGGGCGCCAAGGGGATGCATCCGCGCGTGTTTGCCGGCAATGGCCACATGCTGCTGGCGCTGGATGTCACCACCGGCAAGCCAGCGCCCGGATTTGGGAATGAGGGCCGCGTGGACCTGAAGAAGGGCGTCCTGGACGGTCTGAAGGACGGCCGCTACGCCCTCCAATCGCCGCCCGCTGTGTTCGGCGATATTGTCATCACCGGAAGCAGCAACGGCGAAGGCGCTCCCTCGGCGGGCACGTATGGCGACATTCGCGGCTGGGATGCAAAAACCGGGAAACTGCTCTGGACCTTCCACACCGTGCCGCATCCGGGCGAACCGGGTTCCGATACGTGGCCCAAAGACGCCTGGAAGAACCGTTCCGGAACCAACGTATGGGGATTTTTCACGGTGGATGTCATTCGCGGGATTGTCTACGCCCCGCTTGGTTCGCCCACCTCTGATTTCTATGGAGCTGACCGCGTGGGCGACAATCTTTACGGCAACTCGCTGGTCGCCCTGGACGCGCGGACCGGCGCGAAGAAATGGCATCAGCAACTGGTGCATCACGACATCTGGGACTATGACCTCGCGGCGCCGCCCGCGCTGTTTGATATCCGCCGCGGTGGACGCGTCATCCCCGCGGTGGCGCAGATCACCAAGATGGGTCTGCTGTTCGTCTTCGACCGCGTTACGGGAGAGCCCGTGTACGGCATGGAAGAACGCAAGGTTCCACAAACTTCGATTCCGGGTGAAGTCACCTCGAAGACCCAGCCGTTTCCCGTGAAGCCGCCGCCGATTGCGAAGAATACCTTTCGTATCGAGGAGATGTATGACCGCTCGCCAGAGCATGCACGGTTTTGCAGGGAATTGTTTGAAACAAACCACATGAAGATTAGCGAGCCCTACACGCCGCTCCCGCTCGAGGGCAATGCGCTCTTCTTTCCCAGCACGCTGGGCGGCGGAAACTGGGGTGGAGTGTCCGTGGACCCGGAACTGGGGATGTTGTTCGTGAACGTGATGAACGTGGCCCAGTGGGGACACATGGAAAAGCGCGGCGATGGGTACGTGCGCACTTCGGCCTACGGTCCCTATGCGCGCTTCTGGAATCGCGAGGCCCATATTCCCTGCCAGAATCCGCCGTTCGGAGAGATGGTTGCGGTAAACCTCGCCACGGGCGACATCGCCTGGCGCTCCCCGCTGGGACGGATCGACGCTCTCGAGGCGATCGGCGTCCACGATACCGGCACACTGAGCCTCGGCGGGAGCATCGCCACCGCGGGCGGCGTGGTCTTCATCGCCGCAACGAATGATTCCCGCTTCCACGCCTTTGCGTCGAAGACGGGCGAACTGCTCTGGGAGACGAAGCTGGAGGCCAGCGGCCACACGAGTCCCCTCACCTACATGGGCCGCGACGGCCGGCAGTACGTAGCGTTGATGGCGGCGGGAGGCGGCGGCTTTCTCGGCGGGGGCACTAGCAACACGCTGGTCGCCTTTGCCCTGCCGGACGTCCCTCGCAAGCCGTTGCCTGTCTCGGTGTCGAGAGCGGTGGCCGCGGCCGCCGCCGCCCGGCGAGGCATGCCGCAAGTCGGCGCATATGCCCCTGTGACGCTGCCTCCCGGCGGCGCCAAGGACCTGGTGAACAAGACCTGCGGTATGGGCTGCCATTCCCTCGAGGTGGTGACCAGCCAGCGCATGAATGCTCGGCAATGGAGGACGGTGGTGCAGAATATGGTGGCGCGCGGCGCGCAGGCATCCGATGCCGAGGTGAATGTGATTGTCGAATATCTGGCAAAGACGCTCGGGCGGTGAACTGCCGCAGAGACGGTTATGATGAACTTCAGAACAGCATCATGCCCATGAAGCAACTCCTCGCCCTGTTTGCGCTGGCGGCGCTCAGCCTTCCGGCCCAGAAATATCAGCCCACGTGGGACTCCATCGACAGCCGCCCCACGCCCGCCTGGTTTACCGATGCGAAGTTTGGCATCTTCATCCACTGGGGAGTCTATTCCGTGCCGGCGTACGCGCCGGTGATCCCCGGCAAACTCGCCTACGCCGAGTGGTATTGGAATGCCATGATGCGCGGCAAAGAGGACCCCAAGGCGGACGCCATTCAAACCGGCACTTGGGCGTTTCATCAGAAGATGTACGGCGCCGATTATCCGTATCAGGACTTCGCCTCGCAATTCCGCGCGGAGTTGTTCGATCCGGACCATTGGGCGGACGTGTTCGCGCGTTCGGGGGCAAAATACGTGGCGCTGACGTCGAAGCACCACGAAGGCTTTGCTCTTTGGCCGAGCAAAGAAGCCTCGGCCACCTGGGGCCGTCCGTGGAATGCGGTGGAGACGGGACCCAAACGCGACCTTCTGGGCGACCTCAGCGAATCGGTCCGCCGCAAAGGACTGCGCATGGGCTACTACTACTCGCTCTACGAGTGGTTCAATCCGCTTTGGCTTTCTGACAAGCCGCGCTACATCCGCGAGCACATGACGCCGCAGTTCAAAGACCTGGTCACGCACTACAAGCCTTCCATCATCTTCAGCGACGGAGAATGGGACCTGCCTTCTTCGGAATGGCACAGCCCGGAACTGCTCGCCTGGCTCTTCAACGAATCGCCGGTGAAGGACGAGGTGGTGATCAATGACCGCTGGGGAAAGGACTGCCGGCACAAGCACGGCGGCTACTGGACCACCGAATACACGCCCGGCATGAGCGGCATGGATCACCCTTGGGAAGAGAGCCGCGGCATGGGTTTCAGCTACGGCTACAACCGCGCCGAAAGGCTGGAGCACTACCACACGGGCCGCGAACTGGTGATCATGCTGGTGGACCTGGTGAGCCGCGGCGGAAACCTGTTGCTCGACATTGGCCCGGCGGCCGACGGCACAATCCCCGTCGTCATGGAAGAACGCCTCATTCAAATCGGCGACTGGCTGAAGGTGAACGGCGAGGCCATCTATGGCACACG
>JADLBG010000390.1 GCA_020847895.1 Bryobacterales bacterium | reverse complement strand
GTCCGGGCATCAACAATTGGGACCTTTCCTTCAGCAAGCGGACGGATCTGCGCGAGAACATCGCGCTACAGTTCCGGGCTGAGTTCTTCAATCTCTTCAACCACACACAGTGGAGCGGAGTAGGAACCACGCTGGCGGCGGGGACTTTCGGGCAGGTGACCAGCGCCCGCGACCCGCGCATCACGCAATTCGGCTTGCGCCTGGTGTTTTGAAGGCCGTCCGGGATGCAAGTGCGACGAAGACCAGACTCGCGCTTGCATCCCCCCCACACCCTGAATCATAATCAGTCAGCGACCGGGTCCCAGGCGCCACCGATGTCTTCCAGCCCTCCCAACCCGGCACGTGGCTGCTGCCGGTTCCTGAATTCTATGCCCAAGCATTTGCTCTGTCTTCTCATTCTTCTTATGACAACCCAACCCCTCTGCGGCGCCTTCCGGCTCATCATTGTCGATCCCGGCCACTTCCACGCCTCCCTCCTCCAGCGGGAGATGTACTCTACCCTCGACCCGCGCGTCTCCGTCTATGCGCGCCTCGGCCCGGAACTGCTCGACTACCTCAACCGCGTCTCCCTCTTCAACGCCCGTAAAGACAACCCCACTCACTGGGATCTCGATATCCACACCAGCGCGGACCCCTTGGCCGCCATGCTCCATGACCACCCCGGCGATGCCGTCGTCTTCACCGGCCGCAATCGCGGCAAGATTGACCGCATCCTTGCCTCGCTTAACGGCGGGCTCCACGTCTTCGCCGACAAACCCTGGATCATCTCCCTCTCCGACCTCCCCAAACTCGAGCAGGCCCTCGACCTCGCCGAGCGGAAAGGCCTCATCGGCTACGACATCATGACTGAGCGCTATGAAGTCACGTCGCTGCTCCAGCGTGCGTTCGTCAACACCCCCGAAGTATTCGGAGCCTTCGAAAAGGGCTCCACCGGTTCGCCCGCCGTCTATGCCAGAAGCATCCATCATGTCATGAAGGTGGTCGGCGGTCTCCCCCTGCGCCGCCCCGCCTGGTTCTTCGACATCGTGGAATATGGGGAAGCCCTCGCTGACGTCGGCACCCATGTCGTCGACCTCGTCCAATGGACCGCCTTCCCCGACATCGCCCTCGACTACCACCAGGACATTGAAGTCCTGGACGGCCGCCACTGGCCGCTCTCCCTTACCCAGGCCCAGTTCCAACAGGTCACCGGAGAAGCCGCGTTCCCCGCCACCCTCGCCTCCCACGTCCACAACGGAAAGCTCGATTACCTCTGCAACAACTCCGTCGATTACACCCTCCGCGGCGTGCACGTAAAACTCGAGATCCTCTGGAACTGGGAAGCCGCCCCGGGCACGGGCGACGTCTATGAAGCCTCCTTCCATGGCACGAAGGCGCGCATCGAACTCCGCCAGGGAAAGCCCGAAAACTTCATCCCCGAACTCTACATCGTCCCCGCCGGTCCCGATCAGCGCGCCGAGGTCTTCACCGCCGTTCGTAACAAGGTTGCCGCCCTCCAGAAGACCTGGCCCGGCCTCGAGGCCCGTGAATCCGGAGCCGAAATGAGGCTGGTCATCCCCGAAAAATATCGTGTCGGGCATGAAGCCCACTTCGGCCAGGTCGCCACGCGATTCCTCGAATACATGCAATCGCCCAAGTCCATCCCCGCGTGGGAACGGAGCAACATGCTGGCAAAATATTTCATCTCCACCATGGGTGTGGAGCTTGCCAACCGGTGACTCTCTTTGGCTGCTGCCTCGATTCTGGTCCCAGCTTACCGCCCATCCCCCGGTTTCCGGACGCCGTTGAACGTGCCGGGCTTCGGCGTGTCTGAAGGCCAGTACCCGCGTGGATCTTCCTTCCAGGGCTTGCCGCACAGGCGCGAAATGACGCTCCACTCCGGCGCGCCCATGTCGGGATCCGGGTGGAACACGAATCGCTTCAGCCCCGCCCGCTGCGATGCTGTCAGAATCCGATACAAATCTCGCGCGGGCATGGGATCACCGGCATGCGGACTGCGCCCCGTGGACACCCACGCCACCACCTTTCGATCATCCCCCACCGCCGCCAAAGCCCGGCGCGTTTCCTGGTAAACCACCTTGTCGAAGAACTCATCCGGAAACCCGGCGTCCATGTCCGCCACCGTGTGGATGCCGGGAAGTTCAATCCCGAACCATGCCTTCACCACCGCAAACGAGTCCGCCTCGCTCAGGCTCGGATTCCATTCCTCGATGCGCCGCACCCAGCGCGCCAGAGTGCCGTACATCCCGTCAAATCCGCGGTTCCAGAAATAGTGTTTGGGAAACAAATAGTCGAAGTAGGGGTGCATCCGCTCATAGTCCTGCGTGGTCAGCATGGAGAATGTCGCGGCCCGGGGGATGGCCCCCAGTTTCACCGGCCGGCTCAGCTTGCTGATCTGGTTCCGCACCGCCGCGAAATATCCCATGGAGGTTTCCTGTCTCATTCGCAGCCAGTAAAGCGCATCCTCGTTGATATCAAACAAGGTCAGTCCGTTGAGCACGCCGGCCGGAGAGTGATACCGGACTTGCGCCGGCGTGAGACGATGAAACCGGTCGCGCAAGTGCATCATGCCGCGCTCGTAACGCGCGACATCCATACCGAGCGCCGCAAGCCGCTGTCTCTCCCAGGCGCGCACCTCGAACAGTTCCCCGCCGTGGTGGAAGGCAAGTTCGTAATGATGCTCGCCGGCGCCGTCGATGATCACCCCCTGGGCCTGCGGATAGGTGTTCATCGTATCCTGCACGGTGGCGGCGTATCCCACCGCTCCAAACGGGTCCTCCGCCGGCGGAAGAGCGCCGCCTCTGGGGCTTACTCCGAACACCAGGATTTCCCATCCGCGCCGCGCCGCATCGTCGAGCATGGCGTGAAATCGCTTTTCTTTGGCCGGATCGCGGAACGATTCCGGAGGCGGCGCTACGCCGAAAGCCCGGTACACTTTCGGATCGGCCGGAAAACTGGGATAAGGCTTGCCATCCGCACCCACGAACTGCATGTATCCCACGATGATTCCTCGCACACCCCCCTCGGCCCAAGCGTCGAAGATGCGCGCATGATCTTCCATCCAGCGCTCCAGCGGGCTGTGGCAGAAGATCCAGGCGGTCATAGGCTGCGAAGGAGTGCTTTGCGCCTGAACCGCCGTAGCGGCCGGCAGCGCGCCGAGAAATACTCGCCGCGTGAGGGGAAATCGACCCTGGACTGGCTGCATGCCCGTTACGCTAACACATTCGTCCGGCAAGCAGATCTCTGATATCGCTCGTGGTTTCGCACTCAGGCGGCCATCCCCTCACTCTCGCTCCCCTTGCCAGGGCCGGGGTTCGTGTTTTCCGCGAAAAAGGCAGTCATCATTCGGACACAGCCCCAGGCAAAACCGCCGATCCCCGAATCGAACGCGCATCAAAAACGTTCCCCACCTGCGGACCCGGCCAGTTGCCGCGCGATCCGCCGGTACATCACCGCCCGAAACAGCGCGCCGAAGTTGGGGTCGTCCTTGATCTTCTTATATATCTCGAAGTTCGAGTCGATCATGTCCTCCAAGGCGTCGCCGAAGAAGGAATCGAACGCCAGCCGCCTCGTATCCTCCGATGGGTTCACGTTGGTATCCATCGCCCGCCGCAACCCCTCCACGTCCTGAAGCCGCCGGTCCATATCGGCGGCGAAGTGATTCACTCTATCCTCATCCGTAAAGTCCGTGCCGTAGTGTTCGTTGATGTAGGTGATGATCTCCGATAGCGGAGCCTCATCCTCCTGATTCGGACGCCCGGTCCCCAACGCGCTGATTGGCTTCAGTTCGCCTTCCTCATTCATCAGCTTGATCGCGCCGGAACTGGTCTGCTGTATGCGGTACGACTCCATGTTGATGTTTTCGGTGATCT
>JADLBG010000389.1 GCA_020847895.1 Bryobacterales bacterium | reverse complement strand
TCCTGACGCCAATTTCCGCGCCCACCCGCCGGGCGGGAGCGCATAGCCCGCAAACGACCGTCCGCCCACCAGCCATGCGCCCGCAAAGAACAGCAGGGTTGCCGCCAGCCAGACACGGCGGTCAGCGATGACGTAATCGTACAGCCCTTGCGGCATTTGATAGAGGACGAACAGAAGGGCGTATCCCAACGGAATCCGCATGTTTGGCGGCCTTTGCGAGGGCAAGATGTAGAGTATAGCTCAGAGGCGAACGCTTGCCCGCCATCGCTACAATGTAACTTCATGCGTATCGCGCTCGGCCAGATCAATCCCACTGTCGGCGATCTCGAAGGCAACGTCACCCAAATGGCGCATGCCAGCCAGGATGCCGCGCGCGCGGGCGCCGATCTGGTGGTTTTCCCCGAACTTTCCCTCAACGGTTATCCGCCGCGCGACCTGGTGGAAAAACCCAGCTTCCTTGCCCGCACCGAGGAGGCTCTCGAACGGCTTGCCGCCGAAACCGCCGGCCTGCCGCTGGCGATGATCAGCGGGTACGTCGGGCGGTCCGAGGAGAAATCGGGAAAGAGTTCCATCAATGCCGCTGCCGTCCTCGAGGGCGGGCAGGTCATCTTCCGCCAGGTGAAGATGCTGCTGCCCACCTACGACGTGTTTGATGAAGCGCGCTATTTCCAATCCGCCGATCATCAGAAATTGTGGACGTGGCGCGGGCGGAAAATCGCCCTCACCATCTGCGAGGATGCCTGGAACGACCGGATGTTCTGGGAGAGGCGGCTGTACAAGCGCGATCCGGTGGATGAACTGGCGCGTGACGGAGCCCGGATGCTCATCAGCATCAACGCATCTCCCTACCACATGGGAAAGCGGGCGCAGCGGCGGGAAATCTTCGCGAACACCGCGCGCCGCCACCGGATTCCCGTCGTCTACGTGAACCAGGTGGGCGGGAATGACCAACTCGTGTTCGACGGATCCAGCTTTGCACTCGATGCCAACGGCGAACCGCTCGCCTTGGCCGCGTCGCTGGCCGAGGATCTGGTGATTTTCGACATCGACGCGCCGCCCGCGCCCGCCGCCATCCGGCCCACGCTTGACGATGAATGCGAGGCGGTTTACGAAGCGCTGGTGCTGGGCACGCGGGACTACATCCGCAAGTGCGGCTTTCGCAGCGTCATTATCGGGTTGTCCGGCGGTATCGACTCATCCCTCACCGCTGCGATTGCGGTGGATGCGGTGGGCAGGGAGAACGTGATGGGCGTCGGAATGCCGGGCCCGTACTCCACCGGGCACAGCCTGACGGACGCCCGTATTCTGGCCGAAAATCTCGGCATCCGCTTCGAGGTATCGAGTATCTCGGCGGCCTATGATACGATGCTCGCCGAACTGGCCCCGCTGTTTGCCGGAACCGGGTCCGGCGTAGCCGAGGAAAATCTCCAATCGCGCCTGCGCGGGCTCACCCTCATGGCGCTTTCAAACAAATTCGGCTCGTTGGTGCTGACCACGGGAAACAAGAGCGAACTCGCCGTCGGCTACTGCACTTTGTATGGGGATATGTGCGGGGGGCTGGCAGTGATCAGCGACGTGCCGAAGACCCTGGTTTACCACCTCTCACGCATAGCCAACGAACGTCACAACAACGCTATCCCCGAGGACGTATTCCTCAAGCCGCCATCGGCCGAACTGCGGCCTGACCAGAAGGATACGGATTCGCTTCCGGAATATGACGTGCTCGACAAGATTCTCAAGGGATATGTGGAGGACTTCCTTTCTCCAAGCTGCATCGCAGAGGAATACCAACTCCCGCTCGACCTGGTGCGTGACATCGTGAACAAGGTCGACCGCAACGAGTACAAGCGGCAGCAGGCCGCTCCCGGACTCAAAGTAACCACCAAGGCGTTCGGAATGGGACGCCGCTTCCCCATCGCACAAAGATTTTACGAATGAAACTCGCAGGCGTACTCGTACTTCTCTCGGCCGCGCTGGTTGTGATGCTTGTGTCGCAGCCCGCTTCCCTCACCAGGCCCGGCAAACAATCCGGCGGCTCCTTTCTGCTTGTCAACGGCTGGCGCATCAAGCCCGCCGGCAGGCAGACCCTGGTCGACACGTTCCCCATGTCCACGGCGCTCTCGAGGGACAAGAAGCACCTGCTGGTGCTCAACGGGGGCTACAACCCACCCTCGGTCAGCGTCATCGACACGGACAGCGGCTCCGAAGTGAGCCGTACGCGCGGTCCCGACGGCTGGCTGGGGCTCGCCATGTCTCCGGATGGGAAGAAGGTGTACGTGGGAGGTGGATCGAAGGCGAGCGTCTTCGAATTCGACTTCCCGGACGCCGGATTGACACCGGCGCGCACGTTCACCGTGGTTCCGGAAGCCACCCGGCAGCACCAGGATTTCATCGGAGACGTGCAGACTACACCCGACGGCCGCCTGCTGTTCGCTTCGCTGCTCTATCGCGATACGGTGGTTGTCATCAATCCGCAATCCGGGCGTGTCATCGAGAGATTCAAGACCGGACGGCGTCCTTACCGCATCCTGTTTCACCCCGATGGGAAGTCCTTTTTCGTCACCAGTTGGGCTGACGGCACGCTCTACCATTACAATGCGGACACCGGCGAGGAACTCGGAAAGGTGAGATTGGGGTCGCACACCACGGATATGGCGCTGAGCGACCGCAAGCCGCAAGCCGACGAGGAGGCGGGGGAGAAAGACCCGGCGGAGGCGCCTTACGCATACCGGATCTTCGTTACCGCGGGGAATACCAACCGTACCTATGTGGTGGGGGTCACCGAAGGCAAGGACCTTCGCATGATCGAATCCATTAACGTGGCCATGACGCCCCGGCAGCCCGCGGGAATGACTCCGAGCGGGCTCGCACTCAGCCCGGATCAGAAGCGGCTGCACGTGGTCTGCTCGGATGCCAACGCGGTGGCCGTGGTGGATATTTCCGCGGCGCGCAGCCGCGTGCTGGGGTTCATTCCAACAGGCTGGTACCCGACCGCGGCGCGCGTGCTGCCCGATGGCCGGTTGCTGGTTCTCAACGGCCGCGGCGCGGGCAGCTACGCCAACCCCAAGGGGCCGCGGCCCGATGTGCAGCCCGCGAAATCGCACGAAGGGATCCGCTCCGACGAGTATGTCGCGGCCATTCAGCGCGGCACCATCTCCTCGATTCCTCCTGTTGCGGAGGAACAGTTGGCGGAATACACGAAGACAGTGTTCGCCAACTCTCCCTATCGTGACGCATTGCTCGACGACGCGCGCGTTCCTCAGGGCAATCCCGTTCCCTCCCAGCCTGGAGGAAAATCGCCCATCGAGCACGTCGTCTACATCATCAAAGAGAACCGCACCTATGACCAGGTGTTCGGCGCGCTGGGGAAGGGCAACGGAGACGCGTCCCTGGCGCTGTTCCATGAAAACTCCGCGCCCAATCATTACAAGCTGGCGAGGGAATTCGTGCTCTTCGACAATTTCTACGTCAACGCCGACGTGAGCGCCGACGGGCACAACTGGACGATGGCCGCGATTGCTCCGGACTACGTGCAGCGGATGTGGCCGAACAGCTACGGCGGACGCCGCAAGCACTACGATTATGAAGGCGGCGAGCCCGCGGCGATTCCGCCCGCGGGCTACATCTGGACGAATGTGCTTTCCGCCG
>JADLBG010000899.1 GCA_020847895.1 Bryobacterales bacterium | reverse complement strand
GGATCAGCCCGTACAGCAGCCGCTGCCGCTGGAACAGCCGCTGCCGCCCGAAGTGGACACTGCGGTTCCAGCAGCCGGCGCTGCCGGTGGTGGCTTCTCGCGTTACGCCGGAGCGATGCTTTTGTTTGCCGCTCTGTCACGTTTGGAACTGTGGCCCGTGTTGGAAGGACTCGGTGCCGATGCCGGTCCGGCCAAGCGGTTGGGCTGGGCTCAGATTGTGGCGTCCATCGTGTTCTGTTTCACCTTGCGCTTCCGCTCGATTGAAGACTGGAAGAACGGTCAGCGCAAGGATCTGGGCGTGTTGATCGGAGAACCATGCGCGCCCACGGTGTTGAGTCTGCGCACCAAGATCAAGGCATTGGCCGAGAGTATCGACCCGGTAGCGTTTTCGCGCGCCATGCTCGAGCGGTATCTGGCGCTGGAACCGGTCTGGGAAGGACTTTACTACGTAGATGGTCATTTCTGCCCCTACTACGGTCAGCATCCAACACCGCGCGGGTGGGACGCCAAACGCCGCTTGGCGGTCAAGGGCCACAACGACGTCTACATTCATGACGCCAAAGGACGCGCGCTGTTCTTCTTCTCCCAGCCTCTCAACGACTCGCTAAGCCGCGCGATCCCCGCCGCCGTGGCCGAGATCCGTCGCGTCCACGGTAACGAACCGTTCACGCTAGTTTTCGATCGAGGCGGCTACAGCGGCGAGGCCTTTCGCTTTCTCGAGGACCAAGGGGTCGGCTTTATCACATATCTGACGGGCCGCAAAGCAAAACGGCGCTATCCCGAGACGCGCTTCCGGCGTGGATGGTTCGCCATGGAA
This sequence comes from Bryobacterales bacterium, assembly GCA_020847895.1. Taxonomy (GTDB): domain Bacteria; phylum Acidobacteriota; class Terriglobia; order Bryobacterales; family Bryobacteraceae; genus CADEFT01. The sequence goes on along the minus strand of JADLBG010000899.1, from coordinate 546 downwards.
GGCCAGCGGCATAGCTATCAGTTGATGGAGAAAAAGACACGCATGCGCGGCGTCGGCCTGATTCGTACAATCCTTTTCTTAGGCGACGACCGACAGCAGATTCCCGTACTCACCAATTTGAAACCATCGGTCAAACCAGCCAAGGTGGTGCACTGCTTGCGGCTGCGCTGGCGTCAGGAGAACAGTTTCAAGTTTTTGGCCGAGAACTACGCCATCGACCAAATCATTCAGTATGGAGCGGATGTGGAGACGCAAGACCGGCTCATCCCCAATCCCAAGCGCAAAGCTCTGCAGGAGGAGATTCGCTTACAGGCACAGAAGATCCAGAATCTGGAGGCACAACTGGGACGCGCTTTGGAAGGCAACGATGAGAAACGGCGCTCCACCACACGGGGTCTCAAGATTGCCCACGCCGAACTGAGACGCCAAATCGCGCAACACCGGCAGTCGCTGACCCGCTTGCAGAATCGGTTGCGCCAAACGCCGGGCCGGGTCTCGGCCCAGAAGGCAGACAAGACGCGGTCGCTTCTGCGCGAAGACCGCCGT
>JADLBG010000388.1 GCA_020847895.1 Bryobacterales bacterium | reverse complement strand
TCTTGATCAGAGCCGTCAAAGGAACACGGGACATCCTGCCGCCCGCAAGCAGAGTGTGGAATCACGTCGAGGACGTGGCGCGCCGCGTCATGCAGTCCTACCACTACAGCGAGATTCGCACCCCTATCTTTGAAGAAACGTCGCTCTTCGCCCGCGGAGTGGGGGAAGAAACGGACATCGTCAGCAAGGAGATGTACACCTTCGAGGACCGCGACGGCACTTCGCTCACGCTCCGCCCGGAAAATACGGCCAGCGTGATCCGCTCCTTCATCGAACATCGCCTCGATCAGGTTCCCGGCTTGCAGAAGCTCTACTACATGGGGCCCATGTTCCGCCGCGAGCGGCCGCAGAAAGGCCGCTACCGGCAGTTTTCGCAAATCGGGGCCGAGGTCATCGGCTCGGAATCGCCCGCCGTCGACGCCGAGGTCATCGAGATGGTCATCGAGGTCCTCTCCCGGTGCGGCCTCGAGGGCTTTCATCTCTTGCTCAACTCCGTCGGCTGTAAAGAATGCCGCGCGCGCTATGTGGCGGAACTCCGAGAGCGCCTTGCTGGCGTGGCGAACCGCCTGTGCCACGATTGCCAGCGCAGGGTGCAGACCAATCCGCTTCGCGTCCTCGATTGCAAAATTCCCGAGGACCAGCCCATCATTGACGCGCTGCCTTCGATTTTGGATTTTCTTTGCGAACCCTGCAATACCCACTTTGCCGCGGTGCGCGCCTACCTCGACGATCGCGCGATCCAATATGAAGTCAAACCGAGACTGGTCCGCGGACTCGACTACTACATGCGGACCACCTTCGAGGTAGTGCACGGGGCGCTCGGCGCGCAGAATTCCGTTCTCGGCGGCGGCCGTTATGACGGCCTCGCAGAATCTCTCGGTTCCAAAGTGCCCGCCCCAGGTATCGGCTTCTCCATCGGAGAAGACCGCCTCGTGATGAGCGTCGAGGAGGCGCACCCCGATCGCCACAAGGACACGGTCGATCTGTTCATCGCCCCCATGGGCGGCTTTGCGCTGCGCCACTCGACCGTGCTCGCGCGGGAAGTGCGGCGCAACGGCGTGTGCGTCGAGATCGCTTTCGAGGGCAAGCTGAAACGCGTCCTCGAACTCGCCAACAAGACCGGCGCGCGGTATGCGCTCATTGTCGGCGATAACGAGATTCAATCCGGGGCCTATGCTTTGAAAAACATGGCCACCGGCGAACAGGAGAATGTGAGCCGCGAAAGACTCACGGAAGTTTTGTATGGCAGAAACCACTGATCAACGGCAAGCAGTAGCTCTGGATTTTCTAGGCGATTTGAAGCGCACCCACCATTGCGGCGCATTGCGCTCGAGCGACGCGGGCGCCCGCGCGCTCGTCATGGGCTGGGTCCACCGGCGGCGCGATCTCGGCGGCGTGATCTTCATCCATCTTCGGGACCGCGAAGGCGTCACCCAGGTGGTCTTCCACGAGGATGTCGGCCCTCAAGTGCACGCCAGGGCGGAGATGCTGCGCTCGGAATACGTCGTGGCGATTGAAGGAACCGTCGAAAAGCGCTCGCCCGAGACCATCAATCCGAACATATCCACCGGAGAAGTGGAAATCGTGGCGGAGAAGGTGTGGATCCTCAACGAATCGCGCGTGCCCCCGTTCCCCATGGATGAGTTCGCCGACATTGCCGAGGATGTCCGCCTCAAGTATCGTTACGTCGATCTGCGCCGGCCCCAGATGCAGAAGAACATCATTCTGCGCTCCAAGGTCTCCTTCGCCGTCCGCGAATTCCTCTATTCCCAAGGCTTCCTGGAAATTGAAACGCCCTTCATGACGAAGTCGACGCCCGAAGGCGCGCGTGATTTTCTCGTCCCCAGCCGTCTCTCCCCGGGCAGTTTCTATGCGCTGCCGCAATCGCCCCAGATCTTCAAACAACTGCTGATGGTCAGCGGCTACGAAAAGTACTTCCAGATCGTGCGCTGCTTCCGCGACGAGGACCTGCGCGCCGACCGCCAGCCCGAGTTCACCCAGATCGACCTCGAGATGTCGTTTCCCCAAAAAGAGACCATCTTCGACGTCGTGGAAGGAATGGTGAAGCGGGTCTTCGAAGTGGCCGGCTTCAACTTGGAAGGCGGCGTTCCGCGCATGACCTACGAACAGGCAATGCGCTCCTATGGCATCGACAAGCCCGACATGCGCATTCCCCCGTTTCATTGCGTCGAGGATCTGTTCGAGGGCCAGGGGCTCACCACGGAGGGGTTGCCGCTGGTGGCGATCCACATCCCGAATACGGGCGTGCCCAGCCGCAAGGAACGCGACGAGATCAAAGCCTTCGGCCAGGAGCGCGGGCTCCGCGTATTTGACGATGCCAAGCGCCTGGATCGCGATTTCCCCGAGCAGATGGCGAAGGTGCGGGAGCGCTCCGGAGCCGGCGAAAACGACCTGCTGATTGTCGCCGGTTGGGCCGGTGAGAAAAAAGGACAGCGGCCCGAGGAAACAGTTCTCATGGCGTGCGGCCAACTGCGGCTCTATTGCGCGCAGAAGTACGCCGATAAGCACAAACTGCTCGATCCGAAGGTCTTCAAACTCCTTTGGGTGGATAACTTCCCCATGTTCGAGTGGGACGAGGAAGAGGGACGCTGGATGGCGGCGCATCACCCCTTCACCTCGGTCCTCGATGAGGATCTCGACAAACTGACCGCGGACCCCGCGCGCTGCCGCGCCAAGTCCTATGACATTGTGCTGAATGGCGTCGAACTCGGCTCCGGCTCCATCCGTATTCACCGCCGCGACGTGCAGGCCAAGGTGTTTTCCTC
>JADLBG010000387.1 GCA_020847895.1 Bryobacterales bacterium | reverse complement strand
TGACCGGATATCCCGGCATCCTGAAAACCTACAGCATGACCGCCCAGCAATTGGAACGCGAGATATCGAAACGCAATCTGTATGTGGCGACGATCTCCTTCGGCGGGCCGGTGAATGATCCGGCTCAGCACGGCAACGTCGTGGCCAAGGCGCGGGAGGCGATGAATTTCCTCAAGATCTTCGGCGCCGATCACCTGGTGGTCTTCCCCCCGAGCCGCCGCAAGGCCGGAGAGAACGTGGACGCCGCGTTTGCCGCCATGTGCAAAGGCTTCAACCTGATTGGCGAAGCGGCGAACGAGATGGGTTTCAAGGCAGGGCTGCACAACCACCTCGACGAGATGGTGGAAGGACCGGCGGAAGTGGACAAGTGCATGCAGATGACCGATCCCAAGCTCTTCAATTTCGCACCGGATACGGCCCACCTGCACCTGGGCGGAAGCAACGTCGTCCAGATGTACCAGAAGTATAAACACCGGCTGGTGTTCATGGATTACAAGGACGCGCGGTGGACCACGCCAAAGGAAGACCTGAAGCTGCCCAACGGACATGTGCACAAGAAGGATTCCTCGTCGGCGAAGTTTTTTGAGAGTATCTACGACCTCGGAGATGGCGATATCGACTTTCCGGCCTGCCATCGCATCCTGAAGGAGATTTCCTACAAGGGGTGGATCTGCGTGGACCTGGACCGGACACGCAAGGGGCCGCGCACAAGCTATGAGCGGTGCGGGCGTTATGTAGTGAACAAACTCGAGCCCATTTATGCATAGGACCACGAGAAGGGCATTCCTGGCGCAGGCGGCGGCCGCGGCTTCGGCCGCCGGCGGGCGCACCATTATCGACACGCACCTCGAGGTGTGGACCGACGATCCGAAATTCCCCTTTCATCATCCCGAGCGTCCGGACCGGAAGCGGGTCCCCGTGCAGGCCCCCATCGAGAACGAAGTGGAGCAGATGCGGGAGTTCGGATTGAAGTACGCGGTGCTGATCAATCCGCGGTATTACGGTTGGGACAACTCCTACATCAGCTACTCGCTGCACATGTATCCGAACCTGTTTGTGGCGCACGGGTTGCTTAATCCGGAGGATCCGGATCCGGCGGCGCGCCTGCGTTACTGGGTGAAAGAACACGGCTTCCAGGGGATGCGCTTCAGCCCCATCTATCACCCGAAATCGGCCTGGCTCAACTCGAAGGCGCACTACCCGCTGTGGAAGGAAGCCGAACGGCTGGGGGCCGTGTTCAACTACTATATCCTGCCGCATCAGATGCCGATGCTCGAGGATATGGCGGGGCGGTTCCCGGGAGTCAAGATCGTCATCGATCACCTGGGGAAGCCGGACTTGAAATCGGCCGATCCGTGGCCGGAATTCAAGAAGATGTTCCGCCTGAAGCGGTTTCCGCAGGTCTGGGTGAGCGCCTCGGAGCCATATGAACTGTCGCTGACAAAGGAGTTTCCCTATAAGGACACGTTCCCGTTTTTCAAAGCGACCTACGAGGAGTTCGGCGGGAAGCAATTGATCTGGGGGACGGGATATCCAAAGCCGCGCTGGGAATTGCCGATGGATAAGGAATTGGAATTTGTGGAGCGGTGGCTGGATTTTTATACGGAGCCGGATAAGAAGTTGATATTGGGAGAGAACGCGCTGCGGATCTGGAGATTTCCGCGGGGGTAAGGGCGAAGGGGGAGATACAGGTGTAACGGGAGGGAGAGTTGCGGGAATTAGCTAGTGGCTGCTAAGATGCGGGTTGAGTCTTAGTGATCACTTGCTAACTTATGAGCGCCCACCCCTCCTCAACTCCCAAGCCCCGCATGTCTTCCGAGCAGCGCCGCGCCGCCATCGTCGACGCCGCTCTTCAACTCTTTAGTAAAAACGGCTTCCGCGGCACCACCACGCGTCAGTTGGCGGCAGCCGTCGGGGTATCGGAGCCAGTGCTCTACCTTCACTTCCAGACGAAGCGGGATCTTTATTCAGCGATAATCGAGAAACTTGCGCAGTCCGCGCCCCCGCGTGATTCCGAGTGCGAGATGTCCGCCCTGGCCCGCATGGGCGATGACTCCGCCTTCTTTCTGCGCCTGGCGTACGGGATGATTCAGTGGCACCAGGAGGAGCCCGCGCGCATCCGCCTGCTGATGTTCAGCGCGCTCGAAGGACACGAACTATCCGACCTGTTTTACCAGCGCCACATCGTACCCTTTTTCGACGCGCTATCGAAATATATCCAGCAGAGAATCGAACAGGGGGCTTTTCGTGACGTTGATCCCATGGTGGCGGCGCGGGCCTTCTGCAACATGATCGCCGGCTTTGCCAAGGACCTGGTTCTCTTCGGCGGAGCGGAAAAAAGAGAATCGAACAAGAAGAATCTGGAAGCAATGGTGAATATCTTTTTATGCGGTGTCCGAAAATCTTAGGAATATTCCCGATGAAATACGCATTGTGCGCACTGCTGCTAGGTTTGGCGGCGTGCTCGAAGCAGGCGGAAAAAGGCGCCGTGGAGGCAGCCTCGCCCAAAAAGGCCGAGCCGGTCGAAGTGCAGGTGCGGGCGGCGCAGGTCCGGACCACGGACCGCTCGATTCTGGTGACGGGGTCGCTGCTGGCGGATGAAACCGTGACGATGGTTTCGGAAGTGCAGGGCCGCATTACGGCGGTACACTACGATTTCGGCCAGACGGTGCGCAAGGGCAGCGTGCTGGTAGAGATCGACAAGACCGAATATCAGCTTCAGTTGGATCGCAGCAAAGCGGCGCTCGCGCAGGCGCTGGCGCGCTTGGGGGTGGAGCCGGGGGCAGGGAACCAGACTCCCACCACGACTCCCGCCATGCGGCAGGCGAAGGCGCAGTGGGAGGACGCGAAGTTCAAGTTCGAGAGCGCGGCAAAGCTGGTAAAGAGCGGCGACATCAGCCAGGAGCGCTACACGGAACTCGAAAAAGCGCTGCATGCGCGCGAGGCGGCGTACGAGGCGACGAAGGACGAAATGCGCACCTTGTGGGCGAACGTCGACGCGCTGAAAGCAGACGTGGCGCTGATGGAGAAGAAACTGCGGGACACCATGATCCGGGCGCCGTTCGACGGTTCGGTCTCGGACCGCAAAGTGTCCCCCGGACAGTACGTGAAGGACAACGTGGCGCTGTTGACGCTGGTGAAGGCGAATCCGATGCGGTTGCGGCTGGAGGTGCCGGAAACAGCCGCCGGGGCGGTGCGGATTGGCACGGCGCTCGAGTTCACCACGGACGCGGCTCAGGGACAGAAGTTCAGCGCCACGGTGAGGGAGCTGAATCCGGCTTTGAACGAGCAGTCCCGGACGCTGATCGCCGAGGCGCGCTTTACCTCCCCCGATTCGCGGCTCCGGCCGGGGATGTTCGTTCAGGTGCGCCTGCTTCTCGAGCGCGGCATCCAGGCCGTCGTTGTTCCCAAGGAAGCCGTCTATGCGGTGGCGGGGCTGACGAAGGTCTTCGTGGTGCGCGACGGGAAACTGGTGGAGTGCCGCATTGCGCCGGGTGAAATGATGGAGGACTGGATGCAGGTTCCGCCGGAACTCATCCGGGGCGGGGAACCGGTGGTGGTGTCGGATCTGGGACAACTGATCGACGGCCAGCAGGTGCGCGTGAAGGCGAGGAGTTGACGCCATGCGGAGACTAGCGAAAATCTGCGTCGAGCGCCCCGTATTCGCCACCATGCTAATCCTGGCGCTGATGGTGCTGGGGCTCGATTCCTACCGCAAGCTGGGTGTCGACCTGTTTCCGAAGGTGGAGTTTCCGATTGTCACCATCACCACGACCCTGCGTGGCGCATCACCGGAGGAAGTGGAAACGCAGATCAGCAAGCGGATTGAAGAGAGTGTGAATACCATCAGCGGCATTGACGACCTGCGGTCCACGTCGGCCGAAGGAATTTCCATCGTCTCCATCCAATTCGTGCTCGAAAAGGATGCCGAGGAAGCGGCGCAGGAGGTGCGCGACAAGGTGAACCGCGTGCTGAGCCAGCTTCCCAAAGACGCCGATCCGCCGGTGGTGGAGAAGCTCGCAACCGATGCTTCACCGATTCTGACGGTGGTGGTTTCCTCGGGCCGTGATCTGCGTGAGACCACGAAACTGGTGGATGACGGCATCAAGAAAAATATCGAATCGCTCAACGGCGTGGGCCAGGTACGATTCGTGGGAGAGCGCCAGCGGCAGATTCAGGTGATCCTCGACGGGGAACGTCTGTATGCCTACAACCTGAACATCGACCAGGTGCGCCAGCAACTGGCGTTGCAGAACGTCGAGGTGCCCGGGGGCAACATAGACCAGGGCCGGCGCGAGGTGTCTCTGCGCACCCTCGGGCGGGTGGAAAGACCGCGGGATTTCGAGCGCATCATCGTCGCCAACCGCGGCGGGCAGCCGGTGCGCATCTCCGACATCGGACACGTCGAGGATACCTTTGAAGAACCGCGCTCCCTGGCGCGGCTGGATGACCGTCCGGCGGTGGCGCTCGAGGTGCGCAAGCAGGCCGGGACGAACACGCTCGAGGTGATCAACAACATCAAGGCGCGCATCGGGGAACTGCGGCCGTTCCTGCCGCCGGATCTCGACATCAGCTATGCGCGCGACCAGTCCAGCTTCATTCACGATTCGTTCGAGGCGGTGCAGGAGCACCTGGTCCTCGGGTCGATCCTCGCCGGACTCATCGTGATGCTGTTCATCCGCAGTTGGCGATCGACGCTGATCGCGGCCATCGCTATCCCCACTTCCATCATCTCCACCTACACGCTGTTGAACATGATGGGGTTCACGCTGAACCAGATCACGATGCTCGGGCTGACGCTGATGGTGGGCATCGTGATTGACGACGCCATCGTGGTGCTCGAGAACATCTTCCGCTTCATGGAAGAAAAGAAGATGACGCCCATTGAGGCGGCCATCGAAGGGACGCGAGACATCGGGCTGGCGGTGATGGCCACCACGTTCAGCCTGGTCATCATCTTTCTGCCGGTGGCGATGATGGGCGGAATCGTGGGCCGCTTCATGTCGAGCTTCGGCTACACGGCCGCATTCGCCATCATGGTGTCGCTGCTGGTGAGCTTCACGCTCACGCCGATGCTCTGCTCGCGGTTTCTCAAGCATGAGCGCACGGCCTCCGGTGAGGGGACCAAGGACACGTTCCTCTTCAAGTGGATGTCCACCTTCTATCACACGCTGCTCACCTGGTCGATGAAACACCGCTGGGTGATCGTAGTGGTTTCGATCCTCGTGTGCCTTTCGAGCGGGCCCATGTTCATGAGTATTGGCAAGGACTTCCTGCCGCAGGACGACCAGAGCGAATTCGAGGTGTCGGTGAAGACGCCTCCGGGTTCGTCTCTCGAGGGCACCGAGGCGGTGTTTCACCAGGTGGAACAGGACCTGCGCGGCTTGCCCGGCGTCAGGAACCTGTTCACCACCATCGGAGCCGACATCCGCAAGCAGGTGGACCGTGGCTCGGTGCTGGTGGAACTCGTCCCGCCCAAACAGCGCAGAGACACGCAGCAGGCGCTGATGGCGATGGCCCGCGAAAAGCTGGCGAAGTACCGGGACCTTACCATTTCGGTGCAGCCGCCGTCGGTGATCAGCGGCGCTCCTGACCATGAACTCATGTTCTTCCTCCAGGGACCGGACCTGAATGTGCTGAACGAGTACGCGCAGAAGATCAAGGCGCGGTTGGCGGCGGAACCGGGCGTGGTGGACCTGGAAAGCTCCTACGAAGGCGGTAAACCGGAGGTGCGGGTGCTGGTGAAGCGCGACAAGGCGGCAGACCTGAACGTCAGCGTCTCCTCCATTGCCACGGCGCTGCGCACGCTGGTAGGCGGCGACGAACAGGCGACCACCTTTCGCGAAAAGGACGACCGCTACGACGTGATGCTGCGCGTGGACAAGCAGTTCCGGAATTCGCCGGACGCCCTGCAGCGGCTGTATGTGCCGTCGACGACGCTCGGCAACGTGCCGGTGGCCAATGTGGCGAGTCTCGAAGAGGCCTCGGGGCCCATCCAGATCGAGCGCTACAACCGGCAGCGGCAAATCATGATCTCGGGCAATATCGGCAAGGGGCAATCGCTGAGCAACGTGATTCAGATCCTGAACAGCCAGGTGGCCGGAATGAAAATGCCTCCCGAATACCGCTCGGGACTCGTGGGCCGCAGCCGCGAGTTGGGAAGGGCGGGCGCGAACTTCGCCATCGCGCTGCTGCTTTCCATTGTGTTCATGTACATGATCCTGGCCTCGCAGTTTGAGAGCTTCGTGGATCCGGTGACCATTCTCCTCAGCCTCCCCTTGTCGGTGCCTTTCGCGATCGGAGCGCTGTTCCTGACAAGGGAGAATTTTTCCATTATCTACAGTTCCGTGGGGATTCTGGTGCTGTTCGGAATCGTGAAGAAGAACTCGATTCTTCAGATCGACCACATCAAGAACCTGCGGCGGGAAGGGATGCCGCGGCTCGAAGCCATTCTGCGCGGCTGCGATGACCGTCTGCGGCCGATTCTGATGACCACGGCCGCGCTGGTGGCCGGCATGATTCCGCTGGCTCTCGGCACGGGCGCCGGCAGCGGGACGCGGCGCACGGTGGCCATCGTGGTCATCGGCGGACAGTCGATGGCCTTGCTGCTGACGCTGCTGGTGACGCCGGTGGCCTATTCGCTGTTCGATGATCTGGCGCATTCGCGCGTCTGGGCATGGCTTGGCGGCCTGCCGCGCGGCGGCCGAGGCGAACTATCCCCGCAATCCGGTGATTAGAGAGGTTGGTATCATGCGTGTCCTGTTGCTGAGTGCGCTGGTAATGTGTGTGCAAGGACAGACGTCCCCTCCCCGCGTGGGCGTGGGGATCACACAGCGCAAGGTGAGCCTCGACGAGGCCGTGCAAACCGCGCTCAAGAACAATCTGGAAATCGAGATTGAAAAGACCGCTCAAACCTCCGCCTACGAGGCCATTCGCGGAGCGAAGGGATTCCTCGATCCCAACTTTCGCTGGCTGCCTTCGGCGGAAACCCGCAACACCCCGACCAGTTCGTCGCTGGCCAGTTCCACCGGCAAGATTACGGAAAATGCCTGGGCGCAGAATTTCTACTTCCGGCAGCGGACGCCCTGGCAGGGAATGTCGTTTCACGTTGACTTCGAGAATTCGCGGCTGTCGACGAACAATCCGTTTGTCGGGCTGACGCCCTATATCACTCCGCGGTTCACGGCGGGCCTCGCCCTGCCGCTGCTGCGGGACCGTCTGATTGACCAGGACCGGGCGCAGTTGACGCTCCGCCGCAAGCAGGCGGATATCTCCGATGCGAGCTTCGCCCTGCGGGTGATCGACGTCATCGCCCGCGTCGAACAGGCTTACTACGACCTGGTGGCGGCCCGCGCCGATCTGGTCGTGGAAAGTGAGAGCGTCGACCTGGCGCGGGAGCAGTTGGACCGTACCAAGCGCATGATTGCCAGCGGCACGGTGGCGCCCGTGGAACTGGCGGCGGCCGAAGCGGAATTAGAGCGGCGCAAGGATACCTACTTCACGGCCCTCACCCAGTTGACGGCGTCGGAGAACGCCTTGAAGCTGTTGCTTGCCGCCGGCAGAGACCAGGACTTGTGGAAGGACGAAGTGATTCCCACCTCTGATCAGAAGGCGGCAGTGCCGGCCGGAGCCACCAGCGATTTGAACGAACTGGTGAACGACTCGCTGCGGCGGCGCGTCGAGTTGAAGGTGCTCGAGTTGAACCGCGGACTCAATGACGTGCAGAAGCAGAGCGCTCTGAACCAGCGCAAGGTGCAATTGAACCTCACGGCCGCCTACCTCAGCACGGGTCTGGCGGGCACTATCCTGCAAACGGAGAATCCGTTCGCGGCCTCGCAGGCGGTGCTGGTGCAGCGCTTGAATGATCTCTCCGTGGCTGCCGGTCTGACGCCGATAAACGTAAACCTGACAGGAGGAGGAGTGCCGGCCGATTTCGTCGGCGGATACGGGCAATCGTTGTCGAACCTGTTCAGCGGGCGGTTCAGCACGTTCAGCGGCGGACTCTCGCTCGATTGGACGCCGCGGAACAATGCGGCGGAATCGGCGCTGGCGCAGACCGCGATCACGGAACGGAAGATCGGACTCGAGCGGCGGCAGATGGAGCAGGCGATCGCGGCGCAGGTGCGCAACGCGCTGCAAGCCGTGCTCACCAGCCAGCAGCGCATCGCCGCGGCTGAGGCAAGCGCGCGGGCGGCGAAAGAAAAGCTCGATAGCGAGACGCGGCTGTTTCAGACCGGGGAATCGACGAATTTTTTCGTGCTGACGCGGCAGAACGAATTCGCCGACTCGCGGCGCAGGCTGGTGCTGGCCACGGCCGAGTACAACAAGAGCGTGGCGCGGTTGGAGGTGGCGCTGGGCAGGACCTTGGAGGAGTACAAGATTACACTGAAGTGAGCCCCGCCGGGACGCGGTTAAATCAACCCAAATCAACCCGCCGTGGCAGCCGATATAATACGGTGAACAGATGTCCCCCGGCCGGTGTGTCTTCATCAACCGTATGAAATGCGCGCTGCTCCTGTTTCTGGGCGGCGCCGCGCAACTGGCTGCCAAACAGTACTCCTTCGAGTATTTCGGCCAGGAGCAGGGTCTGAATAACTCCTTGGTGCGGGCCATCGCCCAGGACAAGGCCGGGTTTCTTTGGGTGGGCACGAAGAACGGATTGTACCGCTATGACGGCACGCGGTTTAAGGCCTACCGCCGCCGTGACGGCCTCCCGGACGGGGGAATCGGCGCGTTGCACGTGGCCCGGGACGGCGTCTTGTGGGCAGGCACTCGCAAAGGGCTTGCGCGGTTCGCGGACGGCCGCTTTCTGACCGTGTTGGACGGTGTGGATATCTATGCGGCCGGGACCATTGATTCCGGCCGGGACGGGACCACTTACCTGGCGACCCCACGCGGCGTGATGAGTTCCCGCGGGCATTCCGCCTTCTCCGTGCTGGCAGGCGCTCCTTCGCTTCCCGTGACTGGCCTTTGGGTGGATGCCGATGATTCGTTGTGGTTCGGATGCGGCGATGCCATTTGCCACTGGGCAAAAGGCGCCACGGAGCGCTTTGGTCCGGAGAAAGGCGTCCCCCCTAAGGCGTGGGAGGGCTTTCTGCGGGATGCAGGCGGAACGCTGCTGGCAAGGGCGGGAGAAACCCTGCTCACCATGCCCAAAGGCTCCGCCGCGTTCGCCGCGGATGCCGGATTTCACTTTCCCGGGAACGGCCAGTTGCTGCTCGACCGCCAGAGAAGGGTGGTTGCTCCCTCCCAAGCCGGCCTGTGGTTTCGCATCCGGCCCGGCGTTTGGGAATCGGTTTCGGAGAAGGAGGGGCTACTCAGCAACAGGGTCAACTGTATTCTGGAGGACCGCGAGGGTCTTCTTTGGATCGGATTTTCCGACCTCGGGATAGCGTTCTGGCGCGGCCGCGGGCAGTGGGAGAATTGGACTCGCGAAGAAGGTCTGATCCGGAACGAGGTGCGCGGCGTCGTGACCACGCCGGACGAAGCGCTTTGGGTGGGCTCGCGCGTGGGGTTGGTGCGTTTGGACCGTGTGACGGGGCAGCGGCGCATTTTCAGCGTCCGCGATGGCCTTGCCTCCGACGAAGTGCGCGTGCTTGCCTACACCTCCGACGGTACGGTTTGGGTGGGTTCATCGGAAAATGGTCTGAGCCGCATCGATTGGAAAACGCAGCGCGCCACGCGGGTGACAACGAAGGATGGCCTGGTAGGGACGAGGATTCTCTCGCTCCGGGTGGATGACGCGGGTGGTTTGTGGGTGGCTTGCCGCGAGGGTGTCTTCTATCTGCCTGGGAGTGGGCCACGGAAGTTTCAGCGCATGTTTGCGAACCATCTACGTGATTCGGAGCAGATCTACGCGGTTGGGCGAGGGCGCGATGGAAGCGTTTGGCTCGGCGGTACTCGCGGCGTGGTGCATGTGGCGGGAGACAAATCCACCCGCTACGGTATTCCCGAAGGACTTCGTTCCGAAAGGGTAACGTTTCTCAATATCGGGCCGGACGATTCAATCTGGGCCGGCTATGGGGACTACTTGGGTGTGAGCCGGCTGAAATGGGAGGGAGATAAACTCCTGGTCTCGCACTACGACCGGAGCAACGTGCTGTCTTCAAACGATATTTGCCTGATCGAGACAGGTGTCCGGGGTTGGATCTGGGTGGGTACGGACAACGGCGTGGACATCTTCAACGGGGAGATTTGGAGGCATCTCGGCAGCAAAGACGGTTTGGTCTGGCCGGATGTGGTGTACAACTCCTTTCATCAGGACCGGAACGGCGATATGTGGATTGGTACCAATCTTGGGCTTTCCCGCTACAGACCATCCGGTGACATGTTCCGCCAACCCTTGCCTGTTGTGGCAATCACCAACCGGCGGTTTGGCGTAGTGACCCATGACTTGGCCGTTCCGGTCATCCTTCGTTACGAACACCGGTCGGCGAACTTCAACTTCAGCACCTTGTCGTTTTCACAGAACCAGTCCGTGCGTTTCCGCTACCGCCTCAAGGGTCTGGACAACGCCTGGGTGGAAACCAGGGACCGGGAGGCAGTCTTTCCCAATCTTGCCCCGGGTGATTACAAATTTGAAGTGCAAGCCGGGGCTGGCGGGACATGGAACCCTAATGGCGATGTCTTCCAATTCCGCGTGGAGCCGCCGTGGTGGCGCCGGAGATGGTTCCTCGCTGTGCTGGCGATTGCTGCCCTCTTGCTGATTAGCCGGCTCTTCCACGGCCGTATGCATGCCATCCGCAAAAGGCGCGAGGATCTGGAGCAGGCCGTACTCCAAAGAACGCGGGAACTGGAAAAAGAAAAGGACCGCACCGAGGGTGAGAAGGCGATCGTCGAGAGACAGAAGCAGGAAATCGAGAAGCTCCTCGAGAAGGCGCGGGATGCCAACCGCTTGAAGAGTGAGTTTCTGGCCAACGTCAGTCATGAGATCCGCACTCCCATGAACGGCATTCTGGGAATGACGGAACTCGCCCTGCAGACTCCGCTTGATGCCGAACAGCGCGAGTACATGGAGGCCGCCAAGACGTCCGGGGATGCGCTGCTCGCGCTGCTCAATGACATCCTCGATTTCTCGAAGATCGAGGCCCGCCGCCTGGAACTCGAGGCGGTTCCATTCTCTCTCGGTTTAGTGGTCGAAGATGCGCTCCGTACCATGGCGTCGCAGTCTAAGGAAAAGGGGCTTCACGTGGAATCGCACACCAGTCCTGAAATTCCGCCGAGGTTAATCGGAGACCCGACGCGCCTGCGGCAAATCCTACTCAACCTCATCAACAATGCCATCAAGTTCACCTCCCGCGGGAAGATCCGGCTCACGGTGGCCCTGGAGCGTCGGGATGAGCAAGGCGTGACGCTGCGCTTCTCGGTGTATGACACCGGATGCGGCATTCCCCTTGAAAAACAAGCGCTCATTTTCGAAGCATTTCGCCAGGCCGACGGCTCCACCACGCGCAAGCACGGGGGCAGCGGCCTCGGTTTGGCGATCTGTTCCCGGCTTGTGCAGTTGATGCGCGGGCGAATCTGGGTGAACAGTACGCCTGGCGAAGGTAGCGAGTTCTATTTCACGGCGTCCTTCGCCCCGGCTCCGGAAACTCCGCTGGAGAATGTGCGCCCGGCCGCGCAATATGAGCTGGGAAAACTGGCTGAGGCGGTTACCAACGGAGGGATGAGGCGGCTACGGATTCTGGTGGCGGAGGACAACATCATCAATCAGAAACTGCTCGTCCGGATACTCGAGAAACAGGGGCATGAGGTGGAGGTTGTGGCGGACGGTCCCTCTGCCTTGTCCATCACCGCGCACAAGCATTTCGATCTTGTCCTGATGGACGTGCAGATGCCGGAAGTAGACGGGCTTGAGGCCACGCGCCGCATCCGGCAGCGGGAAAACGGCACGGGCGTCCGCACCCCCATCCTCATGCTGACGGCCAACGCCATGTTCGGCGACAGGGAAAAGTGCATCGAGGCCGGGGCGGACGGGTATCTCTCCAAACCGGTGAGCCTCGAAAGCCTGATCGAGGCCATTGCCCAGGTAACGACCCGGTCGCGCCCTGTGGAAAACTGAGGAAAACGCTCGGATACCCTCGAATACCGCTTGATAATAAATGGGTTAACTTTGTGGTAGGTTGTGGAAAAGTTACCTCGAAATCCACTGCGGAATCCACAGGCGAAAGCCTTAGAATGAGAAAACCCTGAAACGCCCCGGAGACGGTCGAGCCGGCAGCAGGAAGACGACGGACAGGCGGCGGGCTCCCGTCCTCGAGGGCGATGAGTTGAGGTCAGAATGCCATCCGGAGACGCCATCTTTGAAAAAGGATTGCCCGCCAACACGGACGCCGAGCGGTTTGTGTTGGGGTCGATTCTCGTGGATGACGAAACGTTCCTCCAGGTGGCCGGGATTCTCGAACCGGAGGACTTCAGCCTCGAGAAGCACCGGCGCATCTTCCTGCGCATGATCGACCTGCACGACCGCGGAGAGCGGTTGGACCGGGTGACGCTGGCCAATGAGCTGATGAAGCACGGACAACTCGAGTCCGTGGACGGGTTGCCCTACCTCATCTCGCTCGACGACGGCATTCCGCAGATCTCGAATCTCGAAAGCTACGTCCGGATTGTCAAGAACAAAGCGCTGCTGCGGCGGATCATCCTGCAATCGCAGCGAACCATCGACCAGTGCCTGGCGGGAAACGAAGATCCGGAAAACATCCTCGCCCGCGCCGGCGATGAGTTGATGAAACTGGGAGAGAACCGGCAGGGCGCCGGCCTTTCCACTCCGCGGGAAATCATCGAAGGATACGATGGCGGGCTGAATGCGTTCCTCGATCCGAGCAAACGCATTCAGGGAATCAGCACCGGCTTTCTCAAGTACGACGAAAAGACGGGCGGCATGCGCCCGGGAGAACTGATCATCATCGCCGCGCGGCCCGCCATGGGCAAGACGGCGCTGGTGCTGAACATTGCGCATCACGTGGCGACGAAAGCGCAAAAACCGGTGGCCCTGTTCTCCCTCGAAATGTCGAAAGAGAGCTTGCTCACGCGCCTGCTGTGCGCCGCCGCGCGCGTGGACAGCCAGAAGTTTCGCGCCGGGTTTCTCAACCAGAGCGAGCGCCGTCAACTGCAAATGGCCGCCGCCGAACTGGTGGAGGCGCCGCTGTTTATCGACGATATGGCGAGCACGAACATCATGGACATCCACGCCAAGGTGAAACGCCTCAAGGCCGAGCACGGCCTGGGACTGGTGGTGGTGGACTACCTGCAACTGATGAGCTCCCGGGGGCGCTTCGACAGCCGTGTGCAGGAAGTCAGTTCCTATTCGCGCGGCCTGAAGCTGATGTCGAAAGAACTGGAAGTGCCGGTGATTGCGCTCTCGCAGTTGAGCCGCGCTCCCGACACGCGGCAGGGGGACCACCGGCCGCAGTTGAGCGACCTGCGCGAATCGGGCTCCATCGAGCAGGATGCCGACGTGGTGAACTTCATCTTCCGCGAAGAGGTCTACAAGCCGGACCGCACGGACTTGAAGGGGCTGGCGGAACTGATCATCGCCAAGCAGCGCAGCGGACCGACCGGAAAGGTGAATCTCGTCTTCCTGCATAGCTTGACGAAATTCGAGAACCGCATCGGCGACGTGGACGACGAAGCGCCGCCGGAGTAAAAGCAGCCTGCCGTTACGTGGC
>JADLBG010000386.1 GCA_020847895.1 Bryobacterales bacterium | reverse complement strand
GGGGCATTTCCAGCCGCGCTCGCGGGCTTCATCGGCGTCTGGAACGTAGGCGAGATTGTTGGAACGGGCGACGTCGGCTTCAGGGGAGGATGTACATTCCCAGATATCGCGCAGGTACATGTGGGGCTCGTTCGCGCCGGCTTTTACGTTGCCGAGGTTCCAGTTGAAGCAACTGGCACCGCCGCCGGTTTCGCCCATGAATTGGGCGGTGAGGGTGCGGGCGGCGTTTTCGGAGAGTCCGGGCCAGGCGAGGAGGAGCATGGAGACGACCTCGCGGGCTGTAGGGGTGGTGGTGCGGGCAGGGACTTCGTTGGGGCTGCCGGTGTACTTTCCGTTGACGGAGGAAGGGAAGAGATCTCTCCTGCGGGGGCGGACGTAGACGGTGAGTTTGTCCCAGGAAGCGCCACCCTGGGTGATGGCTTCGATGGTCCACTTGCCGGGGTGATAGCTGGAGAGTTCGTAGAGCCGGACGAGGCCCTTGATTTCGCCCTTGCGGATGCTGATGTAGGGCGGCGCAAGGATTTGCAGTTCCTTGCCGTCAAAGTCGAGGAATCCCCAGAGGCCGATGGTGACGCTCTTGTTGGACTCCATGGAGTTAGGGAGAGTGATTTCGCTTATCCGTTCCTGCTTCGGAAAGTTACAGAAGTTAGCCATGGCAGCACCTCTAACAGTGCGGAAGAGTATACATCGGACCGATAACTGTGTAAATCCGGTCCTGGGGGGAGCGGAGAAGACGCAATACGGGTATGAGGAGTGAGGGAGAACCGCAAATTTTCGGAGAGAGCACTATTTTTTGAACTGGGTGAGCAACTCCTGGATTTGGGTGGAAAAGGTTTTCGCCTCTTCTTTGGCCTGGGTGACGGTGTCTTTGAGCTGGTTACGGAGGTTGGCCTGGGTTCGGGCGGAAAAACGCTCCTTGTTGGCTAATGGCGGGGTGTCGGGCGGGAGGAGGTGGGAGAACTGCTCGTGATAGAGGCGGTTGTTCTGGATGGATTTGAGCTGGTTCAGCGCGCGGGTGTAGGCACGTTCGGCGGCGGTACGGTAGCGGTGGAGGAGGGCGGTTTTCTTTTCGATTTCGGGGTCCTCGCAGAGGAGGGGATCGCCGCCGGCTTTTTCGTAGAGAGCGGCGTCGGCGATGGCGAGGTTGCGGAGGCGCCAGGCGGCGTGGATGAGTTGGTGGAAGGTGTCGAGTTCGATGGGACCTTTAGGTTTGAGGTTGGTGGTGTATTCGGCGAGGAGGGTGTCGTAGTCTTCCTGTTCTTCGGGGGTTTGGAAGACGATGCGAGAGGCGGTGAAGCCGTGGATGCGACCGTTTTGGGAGGAGCGGGCTTTGCCTTCGGGGGTGGTGGGGCCTTGGGACTTGGCACCGTTGATGCGAGCGGCGTCGCTATGAGCTTGGCTGATGGTGGACATAGGTTTTTACTCTGGCCATGTTTTACCACGCAGAGGTTTTAGGATTTATGGGGTGGGTTTGTAAGTGATTGTGGGGGAAGGGGGAAATATTTGTGGATTGATATGGGAACGCAGAGACGCAGAGGGCGCAGAGTCGCGGAGGGGGATGATGTCGGTTGGATCGCCGTCAGGAGCGTCAAACAAGAGGGGGAGGACTTCAGCGGCGTGATGGGAGTAGATGGTGAAGTTGGCGGCGTCGTGAGAGAAAGGTGGCGCCTTTTTTCGACTGCTCTGGCGGTGCGCCCAGGAGTTTGCGCTCTTGCATTATAATGATTATAAGTATAGGAGGAGATAAGCCATGACCACGCTCAAGCTGACCAAGATCGGAACTTCGACCGGCACTGTCCTGCCGAAGGAAATGCTGACGCGGCTAAAGGTCAAGAAGGGCGACACCCTCTATGCCATCGAAACCAAGGAAGGCTACCTGATTACGCCTTACGATCCGGCCATTGCGGACCAGATCGATGCCGGCCGTGAGTTCATGAAGGAATACCGGGACACCTTCAAAGCCCTCGCGAAATGACAGAACCACGCTGGATCAGCAAGAAGGCCTTGCTGATGCTTCATGAGGAAAGCCTTGCCACCTTTGGCGGCGCGTCAGGACTGCGGGACGAGGGACTCCTCGATTCCGCCCTGGCGCGTCCGCGGAACACCCATGCTTATAATGCGGAGAGCACTTTGGCTGATCTCGCGGCCTGCTACGCTTTCGGCCTTGCAAAGAACCACGCTTTTGTGGACGGTAACAAGCGCGCCGCCTTTCTCTCGATTGGCATGTTCCTCGCCATCAACGGACTCAGGCTTGTGGCCGACCAGGTGGATGCTATCCAGACTATCCTTGCGGTGGCTGCCGGAGAGTTCGATGAGCGCGGCCTTTCCGCCTGGATTCAGAAGAACAGCGTCCCACGCTAGTTCACTTATTCGCTCCTAAACTAACGTTGGGGCTATTAATCGGAGCGATCAGAATATCTTCCCTTACTCCGGTGCTTTTGCGATCAGAGGGTTCATTCGGTACAGGAAACGAGCACGACGGTGGAGCGCGGGTTGGCGATGTAGTGATCGGGAGGATCGATGAGGATCTCGGCGCCCGGGCCGGCGAAGTCGTCACCGTCGGGGAGGCTGGTGTCGATGGCGCGGCGCCAGCGGCGGGTGGGCGGGAGAGTGGGGAGGTTGACCCATTTGGATTCGAAGTGGGCGTTGAGGATGAAGAAGAGCCGGTCGACCGCGAGCGGGATTCCTTCGTCGCTGGTGTCGAGCTGGAAGCAGAGGGTGCGAGCTTCGGTGTCCTGCCAGCGCGGGGGGCCGCCTTCGGGCGAGAACCAGTTGAGGTCGGGGATGCCGTCGGCGTCGAGGTCCCTGCCAAGGAAGAATTTGCGGCGCTGGAGAACGGGGAAGCGGCGGGTGAAGGCGATGGCTTTGCGGAAGAATTCGACGAGGCCGTGGTTGCGGGAGACTTCGTTCCAGTCAAACCAACTGATTTGGTTGTCCTGGCAATAGGCGTTGTTGTTGCCGCGCTGGGTGCGGGCGAATTCGTCGCCGCCGAGCATCATGGGGGTACCGCAAGCGAAGAAGAGATGGCAGGCATGGTTTTTTATCATGCGGGTGCGGAGAGCGAGGACGTGAGGATCGCTGGTTTCTCCCTCGACACCGGAGTTCCAGGAGTTGTTGTCGGTAGCGCCGTCCTGGCTGTGCTCGCCGTTGGCCTCGTTGTGTTTGGAGTTGTAAGAGACCAGATCGGATAAGGTGAAGCCGTCGTGACAGGTGATGAAGTTGATGCTGTTGTAGGCGGAGCGGCCGTCTTCGCCGTAGAGGTCGGCCGAGCCGGTGATGCGCCAGCCGGCATCGGCTAACTGGCCAGGATCGCCTTTGGCGAAGCGGCGCATGGTGTCACGGAAGCGGCCGTTCCACTCGGACCAGTCGACGGGGAAATTGCCCACCTGGTAGGTGCCGAGATCCCACGGTTCGGCGATGAGGATGGCACGGTGCAGGAGAGGATCCTGGGAGACGGCATCGAAGAAACTGGCCGAGGGGCGGAAGGCGCCGTCTTCGGTGCGTCCGAGGACGGAGGCGAGGTCAAAGCGGAAGCCGTCGACGTGCATGGTTTCGAACCAGTAGCGAAGCGAGTCCATGACGAGGCGGATGACGGCGGAGTTATCGAGGTTGAGACTGTTGCCGCAACCGGTGTAGTTCCGGTAGTAGCGGCAGGGGGCGTCCGGGGGGCCGGTGAGAGTGTAGTAGGAGAGGTTGTCGATGCCGCGGAAGGACATGGCGGGTCCTAACTCGTTGCCTTCGCCGGTGTGGTTGTAGACGACATCGAGGATGACTTTGATGCCGGCGCGGTGGAGTTCGCGGACGAGGGTTTTGAACTCGGCGACCTGGCATCCGGGGGCGCGTTGGGTGGAGTAGGAGGATTCGGGGGCGAAGAATCCGATGGAGTTGTAGCCCCAGTAGTTGGTGAGGCCGCGCTCGAGGAGAAAGTCATCGGTATAGAATTCGTGGACGGGGAGGAACTCGACGGCGTTGATGCCGAGGCGGGTGAGGTGAGGGATCTTTTCGATGAAGCCGAGGTAGGTGCCGGGGTTCGAAACGCCGGAGGAAGGGTGAGCGGTGAAACCCTTGAGGTGCACTTCGTAGATGATGAGTTGTTCGAGGGTGAGATCGGGCGGGCGCTGGCCCCGCCAGTCGAACGCGTCGTCGACGACGATGGCTTTGGGGACGATGGAGGAATTGTCGCGCGTGTCGAGGGAGTGTTCTCCGGCTCCGGGGCGGGCGTCGTAGGGGAGAAGAAGATTATCGACGTTGCGGAACTTGCCGGTGACGGCTTTGGCGTAGGGGTCGAGGAGGAGCTTTGATTCATTGAAGCGGAAGCCCCACGCGGGATGATAGTCGCCGCGGACCCTGTAGCCGTAGAGTTGGCCTGCTTTCAGGCCGCGGACGAGGGAATGCCAGATGAAGCGGTCGCGGTGGCGGAGGGGAATGATATCGGTTGGATCGCCGTCAGGAGTGTCAAACAAGAGGAGGAAGACTTCGGTGGCGTGCTTGGAGTAAATGGCGAAGTTGACGGCGTCGTGAGAGAGCGTGGCGCCGAGGGGGAAGGTGGCTCCTTTTTCCACTGTCCTGGCGGTGTGGGGTTCGAGAGTCATGACAGAACCTCCTATGCTTCGATCCTCTCATGGGAGGCATGGGGGTGTAGGAGCCGGTGTCAGGACATCTGCCGGGTCTGGCGCAGGATGGTTTGCGCAGCTTGTGGAGCGGGTAAGAGATTCTCGCAGACGCTGACAGAGTTTTGATGGCAAAAGCAGATCGCTTGCCGGGGTTTTGGGGGTGCTTCGGGGGGGAATACGAACAGGGAACAAAAGGTTGGCGGGGAACGTATGGTAGTCACTATGAATTTTCCGCAAGGCGGAGAGCGTAATGGTGAGCGGCAGCCGCGGTTGTGGCCGGGCGTCGCCGCGGTGGTTCTACAGTGGCTGCTGCAACTCGGAATGCCGGTGGTATGGCCGGACGGATTCGTTTACGGGCTGATGGGCGGGTTTCTGTGTGCGGCGGTGGTGCTGGTTTGGTGGGTCTTTTTCAGCCGGACGCCGCTGGCGGAGCGAGTGGGGGCGGTGGTGTTGATTGCCGGAGCGATGGCGATTACGCCGCGGATCGTCGACAAGTCGATGGCGACGGGGATGATGGGGAAGATGTGGATCATTTACACGGTTCCCGTGATGTGCCTGGCGCTGGTGGCGTGGGCGGCGGCGACGCGGGGGGTGTCGGCGGGGCGGCGTGGCGTGGCGCTGGCGGGGGCGGTCCTGGCAGGGTGCGGGCTGCTGGCTTTGCTGCGCACGGATGGGATCACGGGTGAGGGGCGTTCTCTGCTCGCCTGGCGTTGGGCGAAGACTTCCGAGGAGCGGTTCCTGGCACGGTTGGCGCCGGTGGCGGCGCGGGCGGAGGGGAGAGCGCCGGAGTCCGTGCGTGCTCCGGCAGTGCGGGAGGCGGATACGACCGCTCCAGTGAAATCGGTGCGGGAAACGCCGTCAAAAGTGGAGTGGCCGGGCTTTCGCGGCCCTCATCGCGATGACACTGTCACGGGTATGCGGATCCGGACCGACTGGGCGGCTGCGCCTCCGGTGCGACTGTGGCGGCGGGAGGTGGGGCCGGGCTGGTCGTCGTTCGCGGTGGGTGATGGCCGCGTCTACACACAGGAACAACGCGGAGAATCGGAGGTGGTGGCCTGCTACGACGCGAAGAAGGGTGAGCCGGTGTGGGCGCATCCGGATGAGGCGCGATTTTGGGAGTCGAACGGCGGGGCGGGACCTCGGGGGACGCCGGCTTTGCATGACGGGCGTGTTTATACGCTAGGGGCGACGGGGATTGTGAATGCGCTGGAGGCCAGTGATGGGCGTGTGGTGTGGATGCGAGACGCGGCGGCTGACACCGGGGCAAAGGTCCCGGGCTGGGGTTTTTCGGGGTCGCCGCTGGTGGTGGACGGGGCGGTGCTGGTAGCGGCGGGCGGGCAGTTGATTGCTTACGATCTGGCGACGGGCAGTCCGCGGTGGAAGATAGCGACGGGAGGAGGCGGCTACAGTTCGCCGCAGTTGGCGACTCTTGACGGAGTGAGGCAGGTGCTGCTGTTGAGCGGAAGCGGGGCGACGAGTGTGGGGCCGGAGGATGGCAAAGTGCTGTGGACGTACGCGTGGGAGGGGGCGCCCATCCTGCAACCGGCGGTGACGGAGGACGGTGGCGTGCTGATCAATACGAGCGACATGAGCGGGGGATCGGGCACGCGGCGGTTGGCGGTGGCGCATGGGCCAGAGGGTTGGACGGCAAAAGAGGTTTGGACTTCGCGCGGGCTGAAGCCGTACTTCAATGACATTGTGGTGCATAAGGGGCACGCATACGGGTTTGACGGCGGCATTCTTGCGTGCATCGATCTTCAGGACGGGAGGCGTAAGTGGAAGGGCGGGCGCTTCGGGCACGGGCAGTTGCTGCTGTTGAGGGATCAGGATTTGCTTCTGGTGGTGTCGGAGGAGGGGGAACTGGGGCTGGTGGCGGCGGATCCGGGGCAGTACACAGAGATTGCGCGGGCGCCGGGGATCGAGGGGAAGACGTGGAACCACCCGGTGCTTGTGGGCGGCATTCTGTATGTGCGGAACGGGGAGGAGATGGCGGCGTTCCGGTTGGCGCGGGCAGGGAGTTGAGGGGGGCGGTCGGTTGCTTACGCGGAGTTGCGCGCCTTTTCGATGGCTTCATGGAGCAGCATCTTGATGTAGGTCTGGTAGGGGAGTCCTTTGCGAAAAGCGAGGTCTTTGGCAGCTTCGATGTCCGGTTCCGGCAGCCGCATGGTGACGGTTCGGAGGGGGACTTTGCGCCGCCCGAGGTTGCCGGCGGCAACGGATTGCTTTATCAGCGCGGTGGCGGCGCGTTTGCCCTCACGGCTTTCCCACCAGTCAGCCTCCTCTTCGAGGTTGCGGAATTTCGGAATTGCGATTGTTTTTTTGGGCACCGGCTATTTCTCCTTGAAGTACACGCGCTGCTGGCTCTTCGTCATCGGGTACCCCGTGACAACCCGGACAGCCTTGCCACGCACCGCGTAAATGATGGTAAGCAGGCGGCCGGTTGCCGTACGGCCAAAACAAAGCACTCGTTGTTCATCGGCATGATGTTGAAATTCTGACTCCAGGCTATCGAGCAGGATCGTTTCTTCCGCCTCCTGGGGTGTGATTTTGTGCCGCCCCAGATGCCGGGCATTGGCAGCGTCCCATATGAACTCCACATCTTTACATTGTAAATACAGCTAACCGAGAAGTCGATGGCCGCGGAGGAATCGGCTTTGGGAAGTGAGTGATCTAGTGCTGCTTGGGGAGCTGATGAGCGGAGGTTAGAAAGAGCAGCGTTCGGTAGAATCTCACAATGGCTGACAAATCTCGCGAGCGCGCTCTGGAAGGCGCGCTCTTTCGTTTGTATGAGCAATGGCGTGACGTTCTGGGGTATCGCGCGGAACGCTTCCGCCAGACAATCGTGCCTGGTTGCCAGAGGTATAAAGGTGGCATTGCTGCCGTGCGAGGTGTGCTTTTAAAGCCCGGAACTGGTGGCTTTCAGTTCTTGAGAAAAGCGAACCGACTTGATCTCACCGTCGAGAATCTTGTCTTGCATCCTCACTGGGCTGATCTCTTCGATGATACGGACAGGAAACTCGCAAAGCAGAAAATCAAGTCAAAGTAGCCCACTGCCGGCGACTCCCTGAAGAAGATCTCTCACGAGTCTGAAAAGGGACCACTACCTGGCGGAGGGCAATTTCGTTCTTGAGGAACGGGGAAGAGATGGCGGCGAGCCGGTTGCCGCGGGCGGGGAGTTGAGGGTGGGTGGTTTTCGATGCCTTCATCCTACTTTGCTTTGCTCTACGCCACGCCCATTTTTTCGAGCTTGCGGTAGAGGGTTTTGCGTTCGATGCCGAGGATTTTGGCCGCGCGGCTCTTGTTGCCTCCTGTGGCGGCGAGGACTTTGCGGATCTGGTCGGCTTCGGTGTCGGCGAGGCTTTCGCCGGCATTTTCCTTGGAGGAGAGGGAGGCGATGGCGTCGAGGACGGCCTCTTCATCGATGCGGGATTGAGGGGCGAGGATGGTGAGGCGCTCGATCATGTGCTGGAGCTGGCGGACGTTGCCGGGCCAGGAGTATTCCTGGAGGGAGCGCATGCCGGATTCGGTGATGCGGGCGTCGAGG
>JADLBG010000385.1 GCA_020847895.1 Bryobacterales bacterium | reverse complement strand
TGGCGGCGATGAGCGCCGAATGGATGGCGGCTTGCGCGCGCGTGGCGAGACGGGAACTGATCCAATGCGCATAGAGGTAGCCGCACAGCAGCGCGGTCTGGAAGAAGAGCATGCAGGTGGTCCACACCGCGGCGGACCCGCCGAACCAGGGCAGGATGATCTTCGCCAGGACCGGCTGCACCTGAAACAGGAGGAAGGCGCTCGAGAAGATGGTGGCCACGTAGAGGAGCATCCCCTGCGTGGCTTGCTTTGGCGCGCCTGGCGCGGACGTTTGGAGGGGGGACGTCAAGGGTAAGCGAAACCTCGACTTTCCAGGTAGGTGGCCAGATTCTCCCGGAACTCGCGGATGCCGATTTTAGTGATCTCCATGATTCGCCGTGAGCTCCTTGAGTACACGATGATAACGCAAGGCACTTTTTGGGCGGGAGCAAGCGCCCGCTGCTACACGACAGCCTATTGGGGCCCGAAACGGGCTGATGGGGCTGATGCACAACGCAAACGACGATCCTACGCTTTCGGTTGCGGGATGCCTTACGCGATGCGGAGACGGATTTCCATGGGGAGGAAAAAACACGGCCGAGGCCTGCCCCAGCAGTAGGCGAGCACTCGGCCGAGATATTGCAATCGCCCGGGTACACACAAGGAGGAGGCAAGGCAATTGCAGGAATCGGGAGCAGTTGGAAAGTGAGGCTTACTGGACTCGGGTGGCGGTGGTCTCCCGCTCGTTGCCGTTGACTTCCATGGTCAGCTTCATCTCATTTCCGCTGACAGTGCCTTTGTAGTTGATTTTCATTTCGTTTCCGTTGAAGTTCCGGACGACACTGAAGGAAACGTTGTCGCCGTCGACTTTGCCGTCGGTGATATCCACGGAACCCCGCTGGCTCTCCATCTTGCCGGTGAGTTTGTTGCCGTCGGCTTTGAGTTCAATGATGCTTTCGCGCTTGTCGCCGTTTCGGGTGGTGAAGGATGTTTTCCATTTGCCGGAGACATCGGCGGCGAAGGCGGAGATGGCGAGGGCGGCGGCGAGGACAACGTGGGTAAGGATGCGCAGTTTCATAAATAGGAGATCTCCTGCAACAGGAGGATGGCGGGTGGGAGGGGGAGGTTACCGGATGAAGAAACAATAATGAAGGGCGCGAGCGATATCGATCAGCGAGAGGGATCAGTATCCCCTGGATTCGCCGCTCTATTTTCCGCCACCGCGCGGCCCTGGAATCTATTAAGCTGTAGGATGTCTGTGAAGACCGCAATCATCGTGTTCGCGCATGGATCCAGTGTGGAATCCGCCAATGAAGCCGTCCGGTCCGTTACCGCCGCGGTCGCCGCAAGCGGCGGCTTCGGACTGGTGGAGACGGCTTTCCTCGAACTGGCGAGCCCGGATCTGCCCGAAGCCGTTGCCCGCGTGGCCGGCCAGGGTGCGGCGCACGTCATTGTGGTGCCCTATTTCCTCACCCTGGGGATTCATCTCCGGCAGGACCTGCCGCGGATAGTCGCAGACATCCTGCGGAAACATCCGGGGTTGCACATCGAGGTGACCGAACCCCTCGATGGGCACCCGAGTCTGCGGGAAATTGTACTGGAACGCGCCAAGAAGGCTTTAGAATGCTAGCTCACCAAATCCCTCATCAGGCAAAACTGAATCGATATATAGAGATCGCCCCCGACGTCCGCCATTTCTGGTTCGAGATTCCGGATATGGAGGAGTTCCGGTTTGTCCCCGGACAGTTCGTTTCGCTGTCCGGAATCGTTAACGACAAGAAAGTAACCCGCGCCTATTCCATTGCCTCCTGCTGGTACGAAAACAAGTTCGAACTATGCCTGAATGAGGTGAAGGACGGGATCTTCTCGCCGTTTCTCTTCCGCCTCAAACCGGGAGACACCGTGGAGATGAAGGGGCCGCACGGGATGTTTGTCCTGAAGGAACCGGCGAGCCATTCCATGTTTGTGGCTACCGGCACGGGGATTGCGCCTTTTCTGCCGATGCTTCAAGCCCGCCTCGCCAAGGACAGCGCAAACGACTACATTCTCGTTTTTGGGGTTCGCTATGACCATAGCGTCCTTTACATGGAAACTTTCGAGGAGATGGCGCGCAAGCACGCGAACTTCAAATTCATTTGCACGGTTACCCGGCCAGGGCCCGAATGGAAAGGCAACTCGGGCCGGGTGCAACAGTATGTTTTTGGAGAAATCGGCGAGCGGCGGGACCTCGATGTGTATATCTGCGGACTGAAAGAGATGGTGAACGACGTGCGCGACCGCCTCAAGGAACTCGGCTTCCACAAGAAACAGGTCATCTTCGAGCGCTACGATTGAGGCCGCTTCCGGGCAGCGATTACAATTAGAAGGTGCGTCGAACGCTACTTCTGGGGGCGGGCATCGTGGTTGTGTTCGCTCTCACCATCGCCATCATGTGGCAACTGATGCCCATCCCGCGCAAGCAGGTGGATTACCTGGTTATGGGGGCCACGGCTACCATGCTCTCGATGGCGGTGCTGTTCATCGTGCTGATCAACACGACCCACAAATCGAAGGATATTTTTTACAAACGGCGCAAGCCGGAACCGCCTACAGACCCAGTCCCATGATCTGAAAGCCGGCATCGACGTAGATGACGTTGCCGGTGACGCCCCGGCCGAGATCGCTTCCGAGGAAGACAGCCGTATCGGCCACTTCCGCCGGGTCCGTATTGCGGCGCAACGGGGCGAGGTTCGCCACAACGTCCAGGACCTTGGAGAAATCCCTGATGCCGCGGGCGGAGGCGGTCTTGATGGGGCCGGCCGAGATGGCATTGACGCGGATATTTCCGGCTCCCAGGTCGCTTGCCAGGTAGCGGACGCAGGCTTCAAGCGCCGCCTTGGCCACCCCCATGACATTGTAGTTCTGCACTACGCGAACGCCGCCGAGGTAGCTCAAGGTGAGGATGGCCCCGCCATTGGTCATCAGCGGGCTCAGCGCCCTCGATACAGCCACCAGCGAGTAGGCGCTCACGTTCTGAGCCAGCAGGTAGCCGTCCCTCGAGGTTTCGACAAACGGCCGCGAGAGATCTTCGCGGTTGGCGAAAGCGATGCTGTGCACAATGATGTCGAGCGTCGTGCCATCCGCCTTCAACTGTTCCACCAACGCCGCAATCTCTTCCTCCCTGGTGACGTCGCAGGGGAGCACTTTGGCCGCGCCGATCTCCGTGTTCAATTCTTCCACGGTCAGACGCTGCCGGTCGCCCTGATAGGTGATGAGGACCTTGGCGCCCTCTCGCACGTACGCCTGGGCGATGGCATAGGCGATGCTCCATTTGTTCGCCAAACCGAGAATGATCGCGGTCTTCCCCAACAGTAATTGAGCCATGTTCCGCTATTGTAGCGTCAGATCCAATTCCGCTTCAAAAATTTCAGACCTTCGTAGGCGATGGCGTCGGGCGTGGGGGCCAGATCGCGCCAGATGGCGGCGGCTCCGGAAATCTCCGGCAGGTTGAAGCCGAAGCTTTCGATGGTGAACCACCCGTCATAGCCAACCTCCCTTATGGCGGAAAAGACGGGACCCCATTCGACATGTCCGCTGCCGGGAATGCCGCGGTCGTTTTCGCAGGTGTGCACGTGCTTCAGGTGACGCCCGGCCGCGCGGTAGGCAGCCGCGATGTCTTTCTCTTCGATGTTGCAATGGAAGGTGTCGATGAGGAGGCCGACGCGTGGATGGTGCACCGCGTCGCAAAGGGTGGCGCCGTCGGCGGCCGTATTCAGGAAGAAGGTCTCGAACCGGTTCAGGGGTTCAATCGCCATCGTCACCTGAAATTGGTCGAGGGCGGCGGTCAGTTCCTGGTAGGATTCGATGGCGCGCGACCACTCCGCGGCCGTTCGCCGGCGTCCCGGGAGGTAGCCGACGGGCGAATAGAGCGGCCCGGCCATCACCTTGCTTCCCAATTCGGCATTTACCTCGATCTGTTTGCGGACATGGTCCATGGCCCGATTCCGGCTGGATGGATCGCAGTCAAACAGGCTGCACCCGCCTGGAAGAATGCAGCAGGTGGTGGCTTCCAATCCGTTCGCCTCGAGTTCCTTGCGCACGGCGCCCGCCGGGTAGCCATGTGGCGCGAACAGCGGAAGTTCCACTCCGTCAAAGCCGGCCGCCTTGATCCGGGGCAGCAACGGGAAATGCTGCTCCGTAAAGTTCGCTGTCCAGATGAGTAAGTTCACTCCGAATTTCAATGCCGTCCTCCTGCCTTGGACAGGATACTACCAATCTGGGGAATAATTGGGATAGGGGGACAGTTCGTGCCAGTGAGGATGCAATGGATCAGAAACTAAGAGGACAAAGGGCGCTCGTCACGGGCGCCAACAGCGGCATCGGCAAGGCAGTGGCTTATGAAATGGGCAGCGCCGGGGCCGATGTCGTGATCAACTATGTGA
>JADLBG010000384.1 GCA_020847895.1 Bryobacterales bacterium | reverse complement strand
GACCAGTTGGTATCTCCAGGACCCCGGGCAGTTTAACTTCTCACTCGTGAGCGGCCCTAACGGGATTCCCTCACAGTTCTATACGTTCTGCATCGAGCCGCGGGAATTCCTTACACCCGGCCAAACGGTAACTTACAACCTGGCCATGATTGAAGCCGGCGCCACCAACATCGGCGGCATGGGCGCGACGAAGGCGAACCTCCTCCGGGAACTCTTGAACGATTTCTACCCGGATTTTTCCGTACAGATGGACGAACTGAATGCCGCTGCCCTTCAAGTGGCCATCTGGGAGATTGTCCGCGAGAATCAGCAAGGGGTTGGAACCTACAACTTGTCCACTGGGGATGTGCGGTACCGAACCTGGTCCGATTCCGCGGCCTGTATATCGGGCCAGTACACATGCGTTCAGGATCTAGCCCAGCATTGGCTCAATTCGCTTACGGGAACCGGCGGTCCCTACATGCAGAACGTGGATGCGCTGATCCTCGCCGGAGGCGTGCAGGACGTACTGGTGCAGTTCAACGGACCGAACCCACTGGTGCCGGAACCGGGGACGTTTGTTCTGATGGGATCGGCTCTGATTCTGGCCGGGGCGGGATCGAGGAGATTACGGTGGCAATCCGGCCGGTCCCGGTAGAATAGCGGGAGGGCTCCGCCGCCATGCCCCGATCCGTTGTTCGCCCCTACAAGCTACTTGCGGAACATTACGACGAGCTCTTCGGGTTCGCCCGTTCCTGGGGCGAGTTCGCCCGCACGAACCTGCTGGCGAATGTGTTGCCGAAGATCGATTCCGCCTGCGACCTGGCCTGCGGGACAGGGACGGCGGCATTGGAATTGGCGCGGCGCGGTTTGAAAGTGTACGCGGTCGATCTCTCCCCCACTATGTGCCGCCTCGCGCGCAGGAAGGCCCGCGCCGCGGGATTGCCGGTGCAAGTCATCCAGGCCGACATGAGAAACTTTCGTCTTCCACGGCCCGTCGGCCTGGTTATTTGTGAGTTTGATGCCCTGAACCACATTCCTCGAAAGAACGATTTGGGCTCTGTAACGAGGGCTGTCGCGCGCGCGTTGCAGCCGGGCGGTCATTTCTATTTCGATGTGAATACACGCCTCGCTTTCGAGAAGATCTGGCCGGTAACATGGTGGCTCGAAAAGCCGGGCGTGGTTTTGGTCATGCGCGGCGGCTACGACACACCGAGTGGGAAAGCGTTTGCCGATGCGGAATGGTTTATTCGCGAGGGCGGTCTTTGGCGCCGGCATCACGAGTATGTCGAGCAGGTTTGTTGGACGGCGCCGGAGATCCGCGACGCGCTGCGCGCCGCGGGTTTTCGTTCCATCCGCGGGTGGGACGCCGCCCCCTTCTTCAAGGACGACCCATTCGTCCGCCCCGGTTACCGCACCTTCTATCTCGCCCGCAAATAGGCCGGCTCTCTGACAGAAGCCCGCTCCAGCGGAAATCCCCGCGGGCAGGCTTGTCCCCTAGCCTGCCGAAGGTATGAAATGTTGGCCCGCCTGACGCGTCTAATAATGTATTCGGGAGTTGCATGATTAGAATTCTTCTGGCGGACGACCATTCCATGATCCGGCACGGCCTGCGCCTGCTGCTCGAAGAACAACCTGATTTTCTGGTGGTGGGCGAGGCGGCGGATGGCCGTGAGGCCGTTCAACTGGCCGAAGCGCTCAAGCCCGACGTCGCGCTTCTCGATGTTCGCATGCCGAACCTGAACGGCATTGAGGCCGCGCGCCGGATGATGACGCGGCAGCCCAACATTGCCATCATCATGCTCAGCATTTTCGCGGATGAAGGGTACGTCTTGCGCTCCCTCAAAGCGGGGGCGTGCGGGTACCTGCTCAAGGAATCCCCGGAGGCGGACCTTATTTACGCAATCCGTTGCGCCTTCGAGGGAAAGGCGTTCTTCAGCCCCTCCGTGAGCCGCATTCTGCTCGAGGATTACATGCGGAAGATGAAGGAAAAAGGCGTGGATGACAGCTTTGAGCTGCTGACTCCGCGAGAGCGTGAGATTCTCCAACTCGTGGCCGAGGGCAAGAGCAACAAAGAGATCGCACAACTGCTGAATCTCAGCCTCTACACCGTCGAAACCCACCGCGGCAATGTACTCGAAAAACTGAACCTGCACAGCGTCCCGGAACTGACGCTGTATGCTGTGCGCAAGGGTGTCATCTCCTGAGGTAAAGCTCCGTGTGCTCGCCCAGCGCGGGAACCGCTCCCAGGCGCGGCGCGCCGAGCCCAAGGTCCGCGGCGGCTTCCGCCACCGTTCGCACGGGCGTGACGCAGGCGTCCAACTCCTTCAATTCGCGAAACCACTCCTCGGCGTCCTTTTTGCGAAAGATGGCGCGCAAGCTCTGGAGAATCTCGGTGCGTCTCGGGTCTTCGGCGAATTGCCGCGAGGCGAATTCCTCACATCCCAGCGCCCGGCACAGCGCCGCCCAGAACTTCGGCTCGAGGGCGCCGACCGCCACGCTCCGCCCGTCGCGCGTGGGATAGAGGTTGTAGCACGCGTAGCGTCCGCTGAGGAGCCCTTCCCCACGCGGGGCGGCGGAGCCGTTCGCCAGTTGCGCCAGGGGGATGGGAAGCATGAGAGCCGAGCCGTGTGTCATGCTGACGTCGACAAAACGGCCGGAGCCGGTGCGCGCCCGCTCAAGCAGGGCGCCGAGGACCCCAATCAGCGCTTGCATCGAGCCGCCGGCGAGATCGGCAATCTGAATGCCCGGCGCCGTCCCGATCATGTCCAGCACCCCGGCCATGGCGAGGTAATTGATGTCGTGCCCGGCAAGGTCCCTATAGGGGCCCGCTGATCCATAGCCCGTGAGCGCGACATAGATCAGGCGCGGGTTCTTTGCGCGAAGCGCTTCCCAACCGCACCCGAGCCGGTCCATGACGCCGGGGCGGAAGCCTTCCATCACCACATCGGCGGCGCCGGCAAGGTGCAGGAAGTCCCCCAAGCCTTCGGCGGTTTTCAGATTGATGGCTACGCTCTTCTTGCCGCGGTTGATGCTTTCAAACAGTCCGCGCGGCGGCATATTGCGCATGTAGTCTCCCGTGCCGGGTTCCTCCACTTTGATGACGGTGGCGCCCATGTCCGCCATCCACTGCGAGGCCATGGGACCCGGCAGCAGGCGGGTAAGATCGAGAACCGTCACTTCATCGAGAGCGGCAAACGGGAACATGTCCTGATATTATGCGCAGACGTGGAACGGGAAATGCTCAGCTACTCCAAAGGCCCGGAGACGGTGCTGCTCGAGGTAACAATTGACGAGGGCTTGCGCCGCACGGTGGCGGCGCATCCGCGGCGGGAGGCGCTGGTGGCGCGGCATCAAGGCATCCGCCTCGCCTGGGCGGAGTTGGACGAGCAGGTGGAACGTGTGGCCCGGAGCCTGGCAGGATTGGGGCTCAAGCCCGCCGATCGGGCCGGCGTCTGGTCCACGAACAATGTGGAGTGGATCCTGCTCCAATTGGCCGCCGCGCGCGCGGGCATCGTTCTGGTGAACGTCAACCCCGCCTATCGAAGCTACGAACTGCGCTACCTCCTCGAGCATTCGGGAATGAAGGCGATTTTTCTGCGGGAAGCCGATGCGCGGTCCAACTACCGGCAGATCCTGGAGGATGCCTGCAAGGACGGCGCCGCGGCGCTCCGGCATGCCGTCTACTTTGACCACCCGTCCTGGCGGCAGTTTCTTGAAGAAGGCGTACCCTACGAGAAGCCGGCGCTCGAACCAGCGGATGTGGCGAACATCCAGTACACGTCGGGGACTACAGGATCGCCGAAGGGAGTGCTGCTGAGCCACCGTAACCTGGTAAACAACGCGTGGCTGATCGCGCAGCGCCTGCGAATTACCGCGCGGGACAAGCTCTGCATGCCGGTCCCGCTCTACCATTGCTTCGGGTGCGTAATGAGTTCCATGCTGTGTTTTCTTACCGGAGCGGCATTGATCCAGCCGGCGGCGAGCTTCGACCCGCGGGCCACCCTCGAAGCAGTGGCAGCCGAGCGTGCCACGGCCCTCTACGGCGTGCCCACCATGTTCATCGCCGAACTCCAGCATCCCGACTTCGCCCGGTTCGATCTCACCAGCCTGCGAACGGGAATTATGGCGGGGTCGCCGTGCCCCATCGAGGTCATGCGGCGCGTGGTGGCGGATATGCACCTCACGGAGATGACCATTGCCTACGGGCAGACGGAAAGCTCGCCGGTGATCACGCTTTCGCGCCCCGACGACGACCTGCAGCACCGCGTGGAAACGGTGGGTAGCGCGCTTCCTTGCACCGAGGTGAAAATTATCGACCCCGCGACGGGCGGAACCGTGGCGGTGGGCGAGATCGGCGAGTTATGCACGCGCGGCTACCTCGTGATGAAGGGCTATGACGGGAATCCGGAGGCGACGGCGCAGGCCATCGACCCCGATGGTTGGCTCCACACCGGAGATCTCGCGGTGATGCATGCCGATGGCTATTTCGGTATCCGCGGGCGTTCGAGGGACATGATCATCCGCGGAGGGGAAAACATCTATCCGCGTGAAATCGAGGAGTTTCTCTACACGCATCCGTCGATTTCCGACGTGGCGGTGTTCGGCCTGCCGGATGAACGACTCGGCGAGATTGTCTGCGCCTGGGTGCGCTTGAAACCGGAGGCAAAGGTGACGGAGGAGGAGATTCGCGAGTACTGCCGCGGCAACATCGCGCGCTACAAAGTGCCGGCCTTTGTGCGCATCGTCGATGCGTTTCCGATGACGGTGACCGGGAAGCTGCAGAAATTCCGGATG
>JADLBG010000383.1 GCA_020847895.1 Bryobacterales bacterium | reverse complement strand
TCTCCCTCACCCCGCGCACCGTCTCCTTCGACGCCCGCCTCATGAAGACCATCCTCGTCAAGGAAGGCCGCGCCCGCCTTCAGTTTGGAGCCGAAGGCTTCAACATCCTCAACCACACCAACCGCCTGCGCATCAGCCCCTATTACACCTCCACCTTCCGCGGCATCATTGAAACGCAGAGCGCCCGCCAGGTCCAGCTCATGATCCAGTTCGAATACTGATCACGCCATCGCCGCCACACTCCGCCGCACCGGCAGGCTCCGCAGACCCATCAACCGCGGCGAGGCCTCCCCGCACCCGCACGGCCTCTTGACGACCCGGGCCGTCATCTCCGTCCCCACCCGCAGTAGTGTGTACTCCGGACAGCTCAGACAAGTCAGAAGCAGTTCGCTATCCCGCGGTGCCATTTCGAAGATCGCGTTATCCCCTTGAATATGCAGCCCATCGTGCGCCTCGCACTCCCACGCCAGCAGTTCCTGGCTGAACCCCCGGAACTGCTCGAACACCGGAGCCTGAAACGCCTTCCACAACAAATCCCGGTCTTCCTGTCTTAAACATCCATGCCTTAGCCCGGTGAAGGCGATCACCGCGCTCCGCAGCGACCCCACCTTCATCCGCCCCTCCATCACTGCCTCTGCCAGGCTGCGCAACCGCGACGCCGGGCCCGCCAGCGACTCTGGCGCAAACTCCTCAAGTTCTTCATGCGTTACATAAGAAAACAAGCGTAAACTATCTGATTCTTCGAATCCTTCCGCCAACAACGCAGTCTTCCCAACGTCCCCCAATGGACACTCCAACGGACGCAGCGGCCTTGGCTGGTGGTCCCAGTTGTAGAACTCAGCGGGACTTGCTAGAAACTCTCTCAGTTCCACGGCGGGGACGCCCTCGAGACAACGGTCCAGAAACTCCTCATTCCGCGGCGCACACTCCGGCAGCGTGATCTGCCGCCTTCGGTAGAACCCGCTCCTGGCGGCCTGATCGAGAACCGTGTCTAACCGCCCTAGCCTGACGGTTCTGGCCGGACTTACCCCTCTCTTCTTCCAACGGATAAAACAGCGCATCTCATCAACTAGGTGAGGCGCGCCACGGGAAATTCTCAGCCGAGCAACCGCTCCAGATTCCCACCCAGAATCGCCGCCGCATCCTCAGCGCCGGCCCCAATCTCCTCGAGCGCCGCCGTCTGCTCCCGGAATATACTCTCCTGCCAGCCCCGTGGAAAGAACGATGAGTCCGTCCCAAACAACAGCCGCCCCGCCCCCACGACGTCCAGCGCCTTCCGCAGCACCTTCGCAGGCGTCAACTCCCCTTCCTGATACCGCATCCAACTGTTACTGCTCGATGTGTCCAGGTACACGTTCGGACACAGGTCCGCCACCATCAGCGCTTCCCGGAAATACCCTGCCCCAAAATGTGGAATCA
The DNA here is from genome assembly GCA_020847895.1 of Bryobacterales bacterium. Classification (GTDB taxonomy): domain Bacteria; phylum Acidobacteriota; class Terriglobia; order Bryobacterales; family Bryobacteraceae; genus CADEFT01. Next base: position 19,182 of record JADLBG010000383.1, on the reverse strand, counting down.
CAAACCGTACGCCCGGAAACCGCATCGCCAATCCATGAACGTCCGCCGGGTTCGAAAACCGCAGGTCGAACGGCGAACTCAGCCCCAACCTCTTCCTCACCCCCACGCTCAGCACCCCGCAATGCACGAACACTACGCCTTTACCCGTCTCTGAGGCTGCCTCTATCACCCCCACGGCTTCCTTCTCATGCAGCCAGTAGCGCTGCATGGCCGGAAACAGGCACGGCACACGCAAATTCCCCGCGGCAAGCGCCGCCCGCACATGCTCCACTGCGTGCGGAGCCAGCGGGTTCACCATGAAGTAACCGAAAAACCGCTCCGGATAGGCCTTCACCGCCGCTTCCACGGAAACCTCGTCTCCTGGAATGCTCGCCATGATCGCCGCCTTCCGCACTCCGCGGCGGTCCAGTTCCGCCACCCAACGCGCCCCCAACTCCACCGGATCCTCGGGCGGCATCTCCCACCCCAACTGCGCCCCGATCGCCTCCTTCGTCAGCCCTTCCTTCTGCTTCGCCAGCAGCCGGAAAAAACCGTCCGAGAAGAAATGCACGTGCGCATCCGAAACCGGGATATCCCCCCACGGTGTGAACATAATTCCGTGCCCTACTGCGCCACGGGCGTGTCGCTCGCCGCCACTGCCGCCGCAAAGCGCGTCAATCCCGCCGCCAGCGCCAATTGCGTCAGCCCCGCGACATTGCTCACGCCGAGCTTCTTCATCATCGTCTTGCGGTAGCTCCGCACGGTCTGCAAACCCAGGTCAAGCAGCACGGCAATCTCCTTGCTCGTCTTGCCCTCCGCCACCAGCCGCAGCACCTGCAACTCCCGCGGCGACAAGCCCTCGAGCGCCTGCGGCATCCGCTTGTCGTCCATCTCCCCGCGCTTGATCCGGTTCAGCAGTTTGTCCGATACCTGCGGACTCAAATACGACCCGCCCTTCGCCACCGTCCGCAGCGCATCCAGCAGGTCGTTGTCCGACGCCCGCTTCAGCACAAAAGCGCGCGCCCCCGAGCGGATTGCGCTCACCACCGAATTCTCATCGTCGTACATCGAGAGAATGACCACCCGCGTCTCCGGGCAGTGGCGCACAATCTCACCCGTCGCCTCGATGCCGTTCAGTTTGGGAAGGCTGATGTCGATCAGCGCAATATGCGGCTTCAGCTTCTTGCACTGCATTACCGCATCCGCCCCGTCTTCGGCTTCCCCGATCACCTTGAACTCCTCGCAGCTTTTTAGAATGGCCTTGATGCCATCCCTCATGATCTTGTGATCATCGACTAAAAGAATGTCACACGTCTGCATAGCGCGTCACTTCCTTTTGCCGGGAACAGAGGCGTCTCCCGCCTCTCCCAACGGGTTCTCTGGTTGTTCTTCGTAGACCGCTTGAATCGCGGTTCCTTTTCCCTGGTTGCTCTCCACTTGTAGCGTGATGCCGTTCTTTCGCGCCGTATGGTAAATCCACAACAGCCCCAACCCGCGCGGCTCTGTTATAACCTGCTCGATATCAAACCCTCTTCCGTTATCCCGCACCTCCAGCCGCGCGCACCCAGGCAGCGGTTGCAGCACTACTTCGATCAAACTTGCTCCTGAATGCTCCACCGCGTTGCTCAACGACCTCGCGGTGATTTCATACATCGCCACCGCGGCCGGCAGCGGAAGATGAACGTGCGAGTCCATCAGAAATCTTATTGTCGCGCCTCGAGCCGATTCGCGCATCTGCCCGACCAGCGTATCTAATGCATACCGCAATCCGGAGCGCGGCACAATGTCCGGGTTCAACTGATAGCTCAATTCCCGCACGTCGACGATCGCTTTTTCAAGCAGTTGCTGCGCTTCCCCCACCCGCTCCGCCAGACCCGGACCGGCGCTCGCGTAGTCCTGCCGTAACACGTCGAGTTGAAGACCCACCACGGTCAGCACCTGTCCGACATTCTCGTGAAGCACGCGTGCCACGCGGTCCAGTTCATCCTGCTTCGCGCTGAGGGCGTCGATCAATCTCGCGGCCAAGCCCGGCGATGATCCGACATTTTCGGTCATTTCTGTTTTAGAGCGGCAACGGCTTATCATGCACTATTCCCGGTGGGTTTGGCAAGTTCTTGCTGCCCGAAAGTAGGCACCGAGCAGCATTGACAGCAGGAGTCCTTCATGCTTAATTATAGTGAATATGAAATGGTTGCTACTGATTAATTGGTTCTCCCCGCCCCTCTTCCCTCAATCCACCGCCTCTCTCTCCGGCCGCCTCCTCGATCCCTCCGGCGCCGCCATCCCTCAGGCCTCCCTCACTCTCTCCAACCCACTCTCCCGCTTCTCCCAAACCATCCGCTCCTCCACTTCCGGTTCCTTTCTCTTGACCAACATCCCCTTCGGCAACTACACCCTCACTGTCGACAAGTCCGGCTTCGCGACTCTCTCCCGGCGCCTCGCGCTGCCATCCAACATCCCCCTCTCGCTCGACCTGACATTACCCCTGGCCTCGGCCGGCAACACTTTGACCGTCGTGGATTTCGAAAATGACGCGCTGGTCCACCCCCATGACACCGGGTCCCGCGCCGGGATCAATCGCCAGGACATTGACCGCCTCTCACTCTCTCCCGCAACACGAGGACTCGAAACGGCCCTCCTCACCTTCCCCGGATTCGCACAGAACGCCAACGGCGCCATCCATCCCCGCGGGGCGCATAACCAGATGACCTTTGTCGTCGATGGCATGCCCATCACCGATCAACTCACCGGCGCTTTCGCCAACGCCGTGGACCCCGCCATCGTGCAAACCGTCGAGCTGTTCACAGGCAACATCCCGGCCGAGTACGGCAGCAAAGTAGCAGCCGTCGCCAATGTCATCACGCGCGGCGGACTCGGCGCGGGCCGCATCCTCGGTGGAAGCTTCACGCTGGGAGCCGATTCGCGGGACACACTCTCCACCCAGGCGCAATTCAGCGGCGAGAAGGGCCGCCTCGGCTACTCGGCCTCTCTTTCCGCCATGAAAACCAACCGCTACCTCGATCCGGTCAGCCTCGGGAATCTTCACAACGGCGGCAACCTCGAACGCGCCTTCTCGCGATTCGACTACCAGCCCTCGGACCGCGACATCTTCCGCTTGAACCTCATGGCGGGCAACTCTTCCTTCCAACTCGCCAACCTTCCTTCGCAGCAAGCCAACGGAATGGACCAACGGCAAGGACTCCGGGACTTCAGCGTCATGCTCGGCTGGGTCCGGACCCTTACGCCCCGCGCCACCTGGGACTTCACGGCATCCTTACGCACGGCGGCCGCTATCCTCATCCCAAGCGCCGGCGACATTCCCGTCACCGCCGCTCAAACACGCCGTCTCACCACCGCCACTCTTTGGAACCGGCTCAACACTGTTCGCGGCCGCCACGCGGTAAAAGCCGGCGTCGACCTCCAGTTCTTCCCCGTCTCCGAGCGTTTCTCGTTCGCCATCACGAACCCATCCTTCAATGCGCCGGGCTCGGCCGGCTTCATCGAGACGCTGCTCGCCCACGACCTTTCCCGCGGCGGCGCGCCGTTCCACTTCCGGGATGCAGCGGCCGGAGGGCTCTATTCCGCTTTTCTTCAGGACAACATCAGCCTCGGACGCTGGAACATCGCCCTGGGCCTGCGATACGACCTTTACCGCTTTCTCACTTCCGGAAACCAGTTCCAGCCCCGGGCCGGAATCTCCTACTACTTGCGCGAAACCGGCACGGTCCTCCGCGCCTCTTACAACCGCGCCTATCAAACGCCGCCGAATGAAAACCTGCTGCTCGCCAGTTCCGAACACTCAAGCGTTCTGGTGGCTCCGAATGTCCGCGCTTCCCTCGGCCAGGCAGTGGTCCGCATCCGCCCCGAACGGCAGAATTTCTATGAAGTGGGCCTCCAGCAGGCCCTCGGATCGCATCTCGGCGCGGATGCCTCCTTCTACCACAAGGACGCGAGAGATCAGCAGGATAACAACAACTTCTTCAACACCGGCATCGTCTTCCCCATGTCGCTTGCCGCCATCCGCGTCAACGGCGCCGAAGCCCGGCTCATGCTGCTTCCGGTCCACGGCTTTTCTGCCACCCTCGGCGTCACGCACGCCCGAGCCACTTCCACGCCACCCTTCACGGGAGGGCTGTTCATCGGCAACCCAGGCGTGATCCTCCTCGGTTCCGGCCCCTTCGTCATCGACCACGACCAGAAACTCGGCGTCCAGACCATTCTTGAATACAGCGCCCGCCGAGGTCTGTTCACCACGGTCTCGACCCGCTACGATAGCGGACTGGTAACGAATCCCTCCGATCCCGCCGTAGTAGCGAGCGACCCCGATTATTCGCCGCTGCTGCCCTACGTGAATCTCACATCCAACCCGCCCCGCACCCGTCCGCGCGCAATCACCAATGTGGGTGTCGGTTACAAGGGCGAACGCTGGGAGGCCGGTTTCCAGGTGTCGAACATCACGAACAAAACCGCGCTCTACAACTTTCAGTCGTTGTTCGTGGGAACCCGGCTTGTGGCTCCGCGAACCGCCGCCATGAGGCTTCGGTGGTTCTTCTGAACACCGCCGGGCGGCCGTAGGACAATACAAAGACAAGTGGCCCCGCGCCGTTCTCCCACACTCGGACTCCTGGCGGGTCTCGCCGTGACCCTCTCCGCCGTTGCTGTCTATTCCGGCTACACCATCGCGCAACTCCGCAGTCTGCGCCGCCTGCAATCAGAGACCATCGGCCGCAACCGTCGCGATTCGCTGCTGCTGCTTCGCATCCAGAACAACCTCAACTCGCTTTCTCTCGCCATGCGCGACATGCTGGACTCGAGCGAACCCTATCCGCTTACCGCCTGGCAGAGCCAGTTCCACCGCATCCGGACGGACCTCGAAGATGCCGTCAGACAGGAAGCGATGGTGTCGCCCTCCAACCGGACCAGCGGCCAGCGCGATTACCTCGCTGTTTCCATCACCCGCTTCTGGGACGCCCTGGAGCGTATCTTCACTCTCGCCCAAGGCGGGCGGGAAGACGAGGCGCGCACGCTCATCCGGCTTTCCCTTCAGGCGCGGCACGATGCCCTCACCACTGCCGTCGCCCGGCTTCAGGTGCATAACAATGAGAGCGACCAGCAGGCGGCGGCGGCCGCGCAGGAGATCTACTCCCGCGCCGAGCGCAACCTGTATCTGTTCCTCGCCGCCATGCTGCTTCTGGTGGCGGCCACCAGCCTCTACCTCGTGCTCGACAACCGCCGCGTCTTCCGTCAGATCACGGCGCTTTCCGAGCGCCGCAGCGAACTGGCCCGCCAACTGATCACAAGCCAGGAAAACACCTTCCGCTACATCTCCCGCGAACTTCACGATGAGTTCGGCCAGATTCTCACCGCCATCGGCGCCATGCTCCAGCGCGCGGACCGCGGGATGCCGGCCAATGATGCCCCGCTCCGGGCGGACCTTCAGGAGGTACGGGAGATCGTCCAATCCACGCTCGACAAGATCCGCGCGCTTTCCCGCGCGCTGCACCCTATTGCGCTCGATGAAGTTGGCTTCGAGACGGCGCTCGACAATTACCTGCCGGGGTTTGAGAAGCAGACGGGGATTGCCGTACGATATGAAAAAATGGGCTCCAGCCAACGGGTGGAACGGCAGATGGGCATTCATCTCTATCGAATCCTCCAGGAAGCGCTGAATAACGTTGCCCGCCATTCACAATCGAAGCGCGCCCTGGTGCGGCTCGGTTTCGAACCCGGACGCGTGGTCCTCGAAGTGGAGGACGAAGGCGCCGGATTCGGGAATATCACCGAGCGCTCCGGAATGGGACTGACCTCGATGCGTGAAAGAACTGAACTGATTCATGGCCGGATCGAATTTCTCAACCGGGCCGGCGGAGGAGCAATCGTCCGCCTCACCGCGCCGCTGGCCGCGACGGAGGCACATGCCGAAGCCTGAAACCACCATCCTTCTGGTGGACGATCACGCCCTGGTGCGCAGGGGCTTCCGGCGCATGATTGAAGACGATCCGGACCTGCGCGTCGTGGGCGAGGCAAGCGATGGGCATGATGCCGTGGAGATGGCCCGCAACCTGATGCCGGCCGTGGTGGTCATGGATTTCGCCCTGCCGAGCATGAACGGCGCAGTGGCCACGCGGCTCATCCTGAAAGACGCGCCTGAAACCAGAGTGCTGATCCTGAGCATGCATTCCGAGCCGAACTATGTGCGTGCGTGCCTCGATGCCGGGGCCCGCGGCTACCTCCTCAAGAACGCGCTCGACCTCGAACTGGTGGAGGCGATCAAGAAGGTGGCGGGAGGAGCGCGGGTCCTCGATCCGCGTCTCGGCCAGATGCCCGAAAAGACAACGCCGGCGCTCAGCACGCGCGAACTGGAAGTGCTTCAACTGATCGTGCACGGCAAATCGAACAGGGAGATCGCCATGGTGCTGGGCTTGAGCGCGAACACGGTGGCCGTGCACCGCTCCAACATCATGCAGGCGCTCGGCATCCACAACACCGCGGAGCTGGTGGTGTACTCCATCCGCAACGGACTGGCGAGCATCACGTGAACCGGCGCGCGTTTCTTCTCGGGGCCACGCGGGCGCTTCAGGCCGCGCCCTCACCCGGCTTTCGTCTGGTCGATATCACCGCCCCGGCGGGCATCCACTTTCATCACAACAGCGGCGCCTATGGAGCGAAGCTTCTGCCCGAAACCATGGGGCCGGGCTGCGCCTTTCTCGACTACGATAACGACGGCTGGCTCGACATCCTCCTCATCAACGGGATGGACTGGCCGGGCCACAAGAAGCGCCGCACTACTCTCAAGCTCTACCGCAACAACGGCAACGGCACGTTCACCGATGTCACCGAGCGCGCGGGACTGGCCGTGGAGATGTACGGCCTCGGTGTGGCGGTCGCCGACTACAATAACGACGGCTTCCCGGACATATTCGTGACCTGCGTGGGACAGAACCGTCTGTTCCAGAACACGGGGAAAGGCCATTTCCTCGATGTGACGGCGAAATCCGGACTCGGAGGGAGAACGGCGTTCAGCACGTCCGCCATGTGGTTCGATTATGACCGCGACGGCCATCTCGACCTGTTCGTGTGCAACTACGTCAAATGGGCTCCCGAGCACGATGTCTTCTGCAGCGTGGATGGAAAGAACAAGTCCTATTGCACGCCGGAAGCCTATCGCGGCTCCACCTGCTGGCTGTTTCGCAACCGCGGCAACGGCACGTTCGAGGACGTCACCGCCAGGAGCGCCATCTTCGATACCAGTTCGAAATCGCTCGGCGTGGCCATGCTTGATTACGACAGGGACGGGTGGCCGGACCTTATTGTGGCCAATGACACGCAGCCGAACAAGCTTTACCGCAACCAGCGGGATGGGACGTTCGAAGAGATGGGGGTCAAAGCGGGAGTGGCTTTCAGTGAAGACGGCAAGGCGCGCGCCGGGATGGGGATTGACGCCGCGGACTTCACCAACTCCGGCTCGCCGGGCGTAGCCATTACAAACTTCGATAACGAGATGATGGCGCTCTACCTGGCGTCATCGCGCGCCGCGTTTTCCGACATCGCGCTGAAGACGGGCATTGGCCGGCTTTCGCGCAGCAGCCTCGGGTTCGGATGCGCCTTCTTCGACGCCGATCTCGACGGATGGCTTGATCTCATTGCTGTTAACGGCCACATTGACGCGACTGTCCGCAACGTCCCGGGCAATATCGGTTACGCCCAGCCGCCGCACCTGTTTCTCAACCAGCGCGGCACTGCCTTTATGGATGCGGCCGGGCAAGTGGGGGCGGGGTTCGCGGCGCCGAAGGTAGGCCGCGGATTGGCCTACGGCGACTTTGACCGCGATGGCGATCTCGATGTGCTGATGACCACGAATCAGGGGCCCGCGTATCTCTATCGCAATGACGTGGCCAACGGAAACAAGCCGCTGCGCCTGCGGCTGACGGGCACAAAATCGAACCGCGATGCCATCGGAGCAACGGCGCGTCTCGAAACGCCGGCAGGCGCGCAATCGCGTACCGTGAAGAGCGGCTCGAGCTACCTCTCGCAATCCGAGTTGGCGCTCACTTTCGGATTGGGAAAGCAGGCATCCGCCAGCCGGCTTGTCATCGAATGGCCCAGCGGGCGCGTGGAGGAGCACAAGAATCTGCGTCCAGGCCATTATGAGTGCCGGGAAGGAGATCTCCTCAAGGGTCCGGACCGTTATTGACGCGAGGCCTCGCGGAAGAGGCAATCGCGCACTCGCAAGTAGCGCTCGGGGTCCTGCTCCTCGCGCGATGGCTCGGCCGCGTAGCAGGTCTTCCCTTCATCGGCGAGGGTTTGCGCGAGCGCCCTGTCCTGAAGCGTGTTGCGCTTGACGACGTCACTCAGGCTTCTCACGGCGGGCGCCTCCGTGGTTTTCGGGATGGTGGCGTTGAGAACGCGCACCTCCATTGGCGCTACCCGCCAGGTGTCCGACTTCGCCAGCACCTCCAGCCTGATGCGTCCCACGGGAGTCTCCCGGGGCGTCCATACGTCGAGCAGGTACACCTGGGTGGTCTGACCCGGAATGTCAACATCGATGTTCGGTGTCACGCGAAAGTAGGGCTCGCGCAACTCTTCGAATCCACCGGGGACCCATTGCCTGCCGCGCAGGGCGTACTTCTCCTGATAGAGCTTCCATTCAAAAACGTGCGGCGGATTTGACTGCACCGCCATCATGTAGATGGTCTTCGGCTCCGCCGTCACCGCCACCTGCACGGAGAAGAATCCGCCGCGCGGGACGCCGGGCGAGAGGATTTCGCGGGGCTTGTGGCCGGCGTCGAGCTTTCCAAACGGATCGACCTTGACCAACTCCGAATACAGATCGAGCGAGCGCACCACCTGCGCCGGCAGCGGCGCCGCGAGGAGAAGGATCGGCACAAGCCACCCGGGCCTCATCAGATCTGCGTGGTCATCCACAGGAACATGCGGACGAAGCTGAATCCGGTGACCAGCAGACAGAGCCCCGCGATGGCTTGCCAGGCGCGTTCCGACGTGCTGCCCGGCGCATGCGGCTCCCTGGCAAGGAAGGCCACGGCGAAGCCCGCGATGAGGCCGCCGATGTGGGCGGCGTTGTCGATGTGGAGCCCGGGGAGAAGGCCGAAGAGCAGGCCGTAGATGGCCCAGCGGATGTACATGCCGCGGATAGCCGAGCCCATGGCGGTGTTGTGCCGGACTCCGAGGGCGATCATGGCTCCGATGAGGCCGAAGATGCCGGCGGAGGCTCCGATGCTGAGAACGGGGCTCCAGACGGCGCTCAAATAGAATCCGAATACGGTGGCGATGAAGTAGAAGATGAGCAGGCGCGCCGAGCCGTAAAGTTCCTCGACCTGCGCGCCGAGGTCCATCAGCGCCCAGGAGTTCATGCCGATGTGGAGGAGTCCGCCGTGAAGAAACCCGGCGGTGACCAGACGCCACCATTGTCCGGCGGCGATGCCCTGATTCCATTTGCCGCCGAACAGCACCAGGGTTCTGCCGCTGATGTCGAGCAAACCGCCGCCATCGGCTCCCTGCCGCATGTCAAACAGCCAGGTGGCGGCGAAGAGAGCGCTGTTCACCAGCAGAAGCATCATGGTGGTAAAGCGGGCGTGCGGGATGAGGCCGCCCAGCACTTCGCCGGATGTGCGGGCAACCGCGGCGGGGGCGCCGAGCGGAGTTTCGCAATAGGGGCACACTTTGTCCGCCACTGCTGTAAACGCCCGGCAGTTCGGGCACATGCGGCTGTTCTTCACTGCCCTCATTCTACCAACCCCTTTGCGATTCGCCGCCCGAAGTTGGAAGCATAACCTGATACAATCGAGAGTTCGGATGCCAAAAACAGAACGGGAACTGCGGCAGGACATCGTCGAAGTAGGCCGCTATGTGTATCAGAAGGGGTGGGTTGCGGCCAATGACGGCAACATCAGCATCCGTCTTGATGAGGGCCGGGTGCTCTGTACGCCCACGGGGGTGAGCAAAGGCACGATGCATCCCGATGACCTCATCATCTGCGATCTGCAGGGCAACAAACTCGAGGGGCGCAAGGAACGCACGTCGGAGATCATGATGCATCTGACCATCTATCAGATGCGCGGTGATGTGCGGGCGGTGGTCCATGCGCATCCGCCGGTGGCGACTGGATTCGCCACGGCGGGAAAGCCGCTGAACCAGGCGCTGCTGCCGGAAGTGATTATCGGACTGGGCTGCGTGCCGCTGGCGGGTTATGGCCTGCCGGGCACTCCCGAGTTGACCGAGCCGATGCTGCCTTACATCCCCAAGTACAACGCGCTGCTGCTGGCCAACCACGGCGCAGTCTCCTATGGCGACGAGGTGTGGCAGGCCTACTACCGGATGGAAACGGTGGAGCACTTCGCGCGTATTTCGCTGGTGGCGGAACTGCTGGGCGGGGCCAACAGACTGCCGCGTACGGAGGTGGACAAGCTGTTCGACGCGCGCACGCGGTACGGCGTCAAGGCGCGCGCGGGCGTGGAGCCGGGCTGTCCCGTGACCGCGGAGGATGATTCGCCGGCCGCCGCCTCTTCGGAAGACAAGTTTCTGGTGACGCGGGAAGAACTGATCGCCCTGGTGGATGAGGCATTGCGCGCCCGCGGCATGGCATGATAGTTTCATTTGGCATTAGAGAGTTGGGAGGTTGAATGGGTGAAGCGTTAGGAATGATCGAGACCCGCGGCCTGGTGGCGATGATTGAAGCCGCCGACGCGATGGTGAAGGCCGCCAAAGTCACGCTGGTAGGCTGGGAAAAGATTGGATCGGGCTACGTAACGGCTCTCGTCCGCGGCGATGTCGCCGCTGTCCGGGCCGCCACCGACGCGGGCGCGGCCGCCGCGCGCCGGGTGGGCGAGCTTGTCGCGGTCCACGTCATTCCCCGTCCTCATCCGAGCCTCGAGGATGTTCTGCCGATCGGCAAGAGCGCGAAGTAGCGCCGGCGCATTATGATACTCGCCCGGGTAGTGGGCACGGTAGTCGCCACGCGCAAAGATCCGCGCCTGGAAGGCAAGAAACTGCTCATCATTAAACCCGTGACGCCCGATGGGAAGGACGAAGCGGGGTATGTTGTGGCCGTGGACACGGTAAGCGCGGGGAACCGCGAACTGGTGATTGCCGTGTCAGGCAGTTCGGCGCGCATGGCCGAGGGTTGCAAGGACCATCCCGTCGATACGGCCATCATCGGGATTGTCGATACGGTCTCTCTCGACGAGCCGCTACCGAAGTCCGGCAAGAAGGGCTGAACGATGTTTCTCGCTCGGGTCATCGGACGGGTGTGGGCCACGGTGAAGGATCCGAAGCTCGAGGGGCAGCGGTTGTTGATCATTCAGCCGCTGACGCCGGAGTTGACGGAAACGGGCAAGCGGATGGTGGTTGCCGATTCGGTGGGCGCGGGCGCGGGTGAACTGGTTTACTGCTGCCGCGGGAAGGAATCGAGTTTTCCGTTCCTGCCGGCGGAGGTTCCCACGGACACCTGCATTGTCGGGATAATCGACGAGATGCACGTCAACCGGAGCAAGCAAACGCCATGCTGATTTGCCGGGTCATCGGCGAGGTGGTTTCCACGCAGAAGCATGAGAGCCATGAAGGGCAGAAGATCATGCTGGTGCAGCCTCTGCACCTGGACGGGTCGAACCGCGGGGATGCGGTGGTGGCGTTGGACGCGGTGGACGCGGGCATCGGAGACAGGGTGCTGCTGGTGACCGAAGGATTCAGCGCCATGACCAGCGCCGGCAGGCCGCAATCGCCCATCGACATGGCTATCATCGGGGTGATTGATCACGTCGAATTAGTGGAGTAACGCATGACGCCTGTCTTTGTTCTGATTGCCCTGTTCGCCCCGCAGACGCAGCATCAGCACCATCCGCCGCGCGACGCCAAGGAGTATGCGAAGATCCTCGAGGACCCGGCGCGGGATGCGTGGCAGAAGCCGCATGAGGTGATCGCGGCGCTGAAGATCCGGCCGGATGAAGTGATGGCGGATATCGGGTCTGCCGGAAGCTGGCGGCGGCGCTGAAGCGGGGGGGCGGATTGTCAACATCGACTTTTACAAGCGCAAGCTGCCGGTGGGTCCGCCGGAGTCGATGAAGCTCAGCGAAGAGCAAGTGATCGGCGAATTCAAGGCTGCCGGTTTCCATAAGACGGAGAGCTTAGCTTCGGTTTTCTGCCGAACCAGTATTTCCTGGTCTTCCAACGCTGAGTTTCATGGCGCGGCTTCCACGTCGGCGTGGAGGCATTCCTCAACAGGTACGGCCCACCGGAGGCCGATTGCAGGGCCTACCGGTGGGACAGCGTTCTATTTAGGACGCGATTGGGAACCGCTGATTCTGACCTACGTCGTAACCTGAGGCGGGTGAGGTGTCCTGTGGCCAATGGTCCACCCGATGGCTCCCAGCACGAGGACGATCACGCCAATGATCAGGCTGTTCACGAAGCGTCCCGTGGAAGCCGTGTAGGCGTAGATCCACGGCGATGCGAATGTCCAGATGCCAAGGATCAGGTGGATCAAGCTCAACCCCGCCGTGGTAAGCGGTTTCGAGACTCGAATCGCGCCAAAGATTACGATCAGCGCACCCACGATCCAACTGTTCCAGGCGCTGTGGGGCGTATAAGCCCTATAGGCCCACGGTGAAAGGAACAACCAGATGCCCGCGAGCAGGTTGATCACGGCAGATGTTTTCACGGCAGATATTTCTCTGCTAGTCATCGTTTACCTCCCTTCGGTAAAAGGGGAGCTGAAACAGCTCTCATAAAGTAGATGACGCAGGGCCGTACTCGTTACGAAAGGGGAAGAGCTACACGGTTTTCACGGGGCGGACGACGCCGCCCGGGCGGCCGTACCGGTGGCGGCGGGCAGTGAACCTGGCGGTTCCGTATTCGCCCAGACTGGCTTCACCGGTGATGGTGTCCTCCGTGGCCTGGCCGAGGAACTCATAGCCGATGCGGGTTCCCTCGTATTTGTGCGAACTGCGGAACCAGACTTCGGCGCCGTCCACGGCGCCGCGAAGGTCGCCGTGGAGGAATTCGCCCTGGTGGGTTCCGGCGAGTTCGCCTTCATGCTGTTCGAAGACGAGGTGGTGGTGGGCTTTGCCGACGACGTACTCCATCTCGACATCCCACTGGCCGGTGAGGTTGACGGCCGGCGGGGAAGGCTTGTGGACGGGAGTTCCGGCGGGGTGGGCCAGCACTTCGTGAATGCGGCGGGCGGCGATGCCGGCGTCGCCGGGCATCATCATGTAGGGCATGATGGTGAGAGAGCTGTGCTTGACTCCGTTGCGGCGGCCGCCGCTCGAGCCGCCGAGAATGATGCGGGGCTGGCCGTTGAGGAGGGCTTTTTCAGCATCCTCGCCGGAGAGGCCGAGGGCTTCGCCATCCCAACTGATGCGCAGTTGCGGGGAGTTGTTGGAAAGGCTGTCCGGCTGGATGACTTTCGTAGAGACGCCGCTGACGCGGGTGACGCTGTTCGAGATGGTGTCGAGCCAGCTTTCCCACTGTTTCCATTCGGCGTCGTGGTCACGCTTCACCCACATCTCGACGGCGGCGAGCATGCCCATGATCTCTTCCTTACAGGCTTTCATGGGACGGCCGAAGGCGTGGTGGGGAGCGGAATTGAGCCATGCGGCTTTGATGAGGTCTTTCCGGCCGAGCAGGAGGCCCGCGGCTTGCGGCCCGCGGAGGCACTTGCCGCCGGAGTAGGCGACGAGGTCGGCCCCCGCGGCGAGGTGGATGTTGGGCACCTTCAGGCGTTCGGCGGCGGCGTCGACGAGGACCGGAACGCCATGTTCCCTGGCGATGGGAGCGAGCACCTGGAGGCCCAATTCGCCGCGGTCGCCGGGGCCGGCGAGGACCATGACCATGGCGGTGCGGTCATTAAAGGCGCGCCTGTATTCCTCGATGGTGTGGACATCGACGAAGCGCGCGCCGGCGCCGCGAACCGCGTGATCATAGACGTTGCGGGAGTAGGCGGGGGCGATGACTTCATTCCTGGGGGCGGCAGCCAGGGACAAACGCTGCATCTTTTCGGGGTCGGCTCCCGCCATGCAGGCAGCGGTGGCATGCGCGAGGGCGGCGGCGCAGCCGTTCGAAACCATGCCCCATTCGGCCTGGGTCAACTCGGCGAGGCGCTTGCCGACGGCGTCCATGAGTTCGTCGAGGTGGACGTAGTGACGGGAGGCGGCTTCCATGGCAGCCTTGACTTCCGGGAGAGATTGCGAGCCGGAGATGATGGTGTAAGTCCCCTTGCAGTTGATGAGCGGGCGCACTCCGATGGACTCGAATATATCCGGACCGATCTTGAGGGCGCCGGCGGAGAGGCGGCCACGGAAGATTCCGAGAGCGGCGAGGAGAGAGCCACTTTGGAAGAGATCACGGCGGCTGAAGAATTTGGATAGCATTGACTGAAATCCTAGCGTGAAGGTCATATAAGCGCAAGGGGAATGGTGCGAACGGGGAGGGTCGAACTCCCATGCCCTTGCGGGCGCTGGAACCTAAATCCAGTGCGTCTGCCAGTTCCGCCACGTTCGCACAAAGGTGGCCCGCTACGATCATAACATTCGAAGGGCGTGCTACAATCCGCCCATGCTATGGAGAATTGTGGCGCTGGGACTGCTGTGGGCGGGCCTCGTGAGTGGACAGACGATTGTTTTGAAGGCGATGCGGCTGTTCGACGGGCGGACGGGGAAATTGCAGAGTCCGGGAGTATTGGTTGTGACCGGGGGGCGGATCGAGTCCGTGGGCGGAATAGCGCCGGCGGGGGCGCGGGTGGTGGAGTTAGGGGATGCGACGCTGCTGCCGGGGTTCATGGACGCGCACACGCATCTATCGATGCCGTATTCGAGCGACACCGGGACGGGGGCGTTACAACCTTTGCGGCAGACGGTGCCGGAGCGGACACTACAGGCGAGCGTGAACGCGAAAAAGACGCTCGAGGCGGGGTTTACGACGGTGCGCGACTTAGGGGGCATCGACTTCATCAACATCGGGCTCAGGGAGGGGATCCACAAAGGCTACGTGGAGGGACCACGGATGCTGACAGTGGCGTATGCGATCGGGACAACGGGCGGGCACTGTGATCCGACCGAGGGGTACCGGTTCGGGGCATTGAATCCGGCGCTGGACGTGCCGGCGATCGGGAACGGGGCGGATGCGATGCGGGCGGCGGTGCGGTGGAACACGAAGTACGGGGCGGATGTGATCAAGGTGTGCGCGACGGGCGGCGTGCTGTCGTTGACGGACGACGTGGATTCGCCGCAGTTGACGCAGGAGGAGTTGAATGCGCTGGTGGACCAGGCGCATACGCTGAAGCGGAAGGCGGCGGCGCACGCGCACGGTGCGGAGGGAGCGAAACGGGCTATCCGGGCTGGGATCGATTCGATCGAGCACGGGTCGTTTCTGGACGAGGAAGCGCTGCGGATGATGGTGGAGAAGGGCACGTACTATGTGCCGACGCTGATGGCCGTCGAGGGTCTGCGGATGGCGCTTCCGGGAGGGAAGATCGATCCGCGGATTGCCCAGAAGGCGCGGGCGGCGATGGATGCGATCGATGTGACGGTGAAGAAGGCGATCGGGATGAATGTGCGGATCGCGTTGGGGACGGACGCGGCGGTATATCCGCATGGGATGAACGCTGGGGAGTTCCGGCTGCTGGTGGAGCGCGGGATGAAGCCGGCGGAAGCGCTGATGGCGGGAACGAGCGTGGACGCGGAGTTGCTGGGAGTCTCGGACCGGCTGGGGACGCTGCAAGCGGGGAAGATCGCGGACGTGGTGGCTACGCCTGGGGATCCGACGAAGGACATCCGGGAGACAGAGCACGTATTCTTCGTGATGAAAGAGGGCCGGATTTACCGTAACAGGAAATAGGGGCCATGCCGGAGTTGCCGGACATCACGGTCTACATCGAGGCGCTGGAGCGGCGCGTGAAGAGGACGGTGCTCGAGAAGGTACGGCTGGGGAATCCCTTTCTGCCGCGGAGCGTGACGCCGCCACTGCGAGAGGCGGAGGGGAAGGCGGTGCTGGAGTTGCGGCGGATGGGAAAGCGGATCGCGATGGGATTTGAGGGGGAGGTGTGGCTGGTGCTGCACCTGATGATCGCGGGGCGGCTGCACTGGCGGAAGAAGGGGGCTCCGATCAGGGGCAAGAATACATTGGCGGCTTTCGATTTCGAGGCGGGGAGTCTGGTGTTGACGGAGGCGGGATCGCAGCGGCGGGCGTCGCTGCACACGGCGCTTGGGGAGGAGGGATTGCGGGCGCTCGAGCGGAGCGGCCTGGAGGTGATGGAAGCGAGCGAGGCAGAGTTCGCGGCGACGCTGCGGCGGGAGAACCACACGGTGAAGCGGTCGCTTACGGACCCGGACTTGTTCAGCGGGATCGGGAACGCGTATTCGGATGAGATTCTGCACAGGGCGCGGCTTTCCCCGGTGGCGTTGACGCAGCGGTTGAGCGGTGAGGAGATCAGGCGGCTGTATGAAGCTGTGCGATGGACGCTGGCGCATTGGGTGGAGCGGCTGCGTGCGGAGGCAGGGGATGACTTTCCCGAGGGGGTGACGGCATTTCGCGAGGGGATGGCGGTGCATGGGCGTTACGGGCAGCCGTGTCCGGTGTGCGGAGCGAAGATACAGCGCATCCGGTATGCGAGCAATGAGACGAACTACTGCGCGAAGTGCCAGACCGGGGGACGATTGCTGGCGGACCGGGCGTTATCACGGCTCTTGAAGCAGGACTGGCCGCGGATGCTGGATAAGGCCTGAGGCTGGGTTCGGTTCGTTGGGGGTGAGTTTACGGATGCGGTGGTTGCCGCGATCGACGATGTAGATGGCTCCGGAGGGTCCGACGCAGGCGGATTCGGGGTTGGCGAAGCGGGCGGAGAGGGCATCGCCGCCGTCGCTAAAGCCTGGGATATCGCCTCCGGCAATGCGTTCGAACTCGCCGGTGGAGTGGAGGAAGTAGACGGCGCCGGGCGTAGTGAGGACAAGGGCTCCTCGCGGGTGGACGGCAACGCCGTTGACGCGGAACGGGGCTTCGATGGGTGTGATGGTTCCGTCAGGCGAGATTTGGCGGAGTTGGCCGTTTTCGGTGGTGAAGACGGGGCCGTCAGGGGCGGCGGCGAGGGTGGTTGGGTTCGTCAGGGTGGCGAGGGTGGAGAAGATTCCGGGCGGGGTGAGGGCGCGAATTTCGCGCGGGGTGGAGAAGAAGAGAGTGCCGGCGGGCCCGGCGGAGAGCCAGCGGGGAAGGGTCTCTTCGGCGATGACGCGGGGAGGTTCGTGGGAGGTGACCTCGAGGATGCGGTTATTGAGGGTATCGGTGAGGAAGACGCGGTCCTGGGCATCGACGGTGATAGCCGTGGGTTGATTCAGGCCATCGAGCGGGAGGGTTTCGAGGATGCCGTCCGGGCGTACGGTTTGGACCTGGTTGGCGTTGGGCTGGGTGATGTAGAGGCTGCCGGTGGAGTTGGCGGCTACGGTGGAGGGATCGAGGAGGAGGAAATCCGTGGCGGGGATGCCGGGACGGCCGCCGCGGACCTGGTCACCGGCGACCGGCGCGCCGATGGAGGTGTAGCCAGGCGCCCAGATGTTCATCTGCTGGGGATAAGCGATGAAGACGTTGCCTGAGGGGTCGACGGCGAGGGCTTGGGGAGGGCCGAGTTGGGGGAAGAGGCTGTCGATGATTCCATCGGTGGTGATGCGGCGAACGCGGCGGTTGGCGGTGTCGGCGATGTAGAGATTGCCCTGGGCGTCGAGGGCGACATCGCGCGGGGAGGCAAGCTGGGA
Source organism: Bryobacterales bacterium (assembly GCA_020847895.1). GTDB lineage: Bacteria > Acidobacteriota > Terriglobia > Bryobacterales > Bryobacteraceae > CADEFT01. Next base: position 1,447 of record JADLBG010000383.1, on the reverse strand, counting down.
TTCGGCGGCGGGGCCGAGGTCGCCGGAGAATCCGGGAGCGCCGGTTCCGGCGATGGTTGTGAGTTTGCCGGCAGGGGAGAGTTTGCGAATGGTGTGATGGCCGGTGTCGGCGAGGAAGAGGTTGCCGGAGGGGTGGAGGGCAAGGCCGCCGGGGAATAAGAAGCCATCCGCGAGGGTGGTGACGGCGCCGTCGGGGGAGATGCGGCGGAGGCGGGCATCGCCCGATGGGTTCGACTCGCAAAAGAAGATTTCGGCAGAAGGGCTGACGGCGATGCCGGAGAGGAAGCCGAGAGGGGAGCGGAGGGCGGGGACACCTTCGCCGCCCGCGCCGGGCAGGCCGGTTCCGGCGATGGTGGAGATGACGCCTTCGGGTGTGATCTTTCGAATGCGGAAGTTGGCGCGGTCGGCGAGGAAGAGATTGCCTTGGGAATCGAAGGCGAGAAAGCCTGGGGCAAAGAGGTGGGCCTCGGCGGCGGGGCCGCCGTCGCCGCTGAAGTAGGGGGCTCCGGCTCCGGCGAAGGTGGAGATGGGGCTGTAGGCGTAGCGAACTTCGACGAAGGGCTGGGAGGAATCGATGGGGACGCGGCGGATGCGGTGGGCGGCGCTATCGGAGAGATAGAGGTTGCCTTGGGCGTCGAGGGCAAGGGCAGAGAGGTTCGAGAAGATGGCGCGGACGGCCTGGCCACCGTCGCGGACCGGGTCGGCTCCAGCGACGGTGGTGACGGTGTAGGACGCGGCGAGCGCGGTGGAGGCGAAAAGCAGGGTGGGGGATAAGAACAAGAGTAGATTCTCCTTTTACTCTTCTAAGGACTCGACAAAACGGAGGCTCGCCGCCGGGCCACGTTGCGAGTCCGCACAGGGCTTGAGGGGCGGCGGCCCCTTTGCGGGATTGTAAGCGCGATAACGGGGAAAGTAAAGGATCATGGTTGCCGCGGGTGGAGGAGAGGCGGGGCGGAGTTGCCGCAACAGCGTTTGAACTTGACGCCGCTGCCGCAGGGGCACGGGGCGCCGCGTGGGACTGGCGTGGACTCGGGAGGGGTTTCGATGGGGGGCTGGGTTTGGTCCGTTGAGGGAGGGTTGATGGAGTTGCCGAGGATCATCTGGATGACTTTGAGGCGAAGGGCGGGTGGGGTGGAAGGATTGTCGAGAAATTGGGAAAGACCGTGGAGGGCTTTGGCGCGGAGGTCGTGGACGTGGTCGCGGCAGGAATCGGCGTAGTCGAGCGAAGCCTGGCCGATGGCGGAGTTGAAGGCGGGGATGGACTTGCGCCAGTTGTAGATGGTGGCGCGAGTGATGCCGGCGGCAGCGGCGGCGGAGGTGATGGAAGAGCCCGCGGCGAGGGCTTGGACGACTTGACGCTGAGCGGGAGTTAAATCTGTCAAATTTTGTATAACGGTGGATTGAGTCGCGGTGTGAGGCATGATGTGGCTCTCTGGCGCGAGTGTAC
>JADLBG010000382.1 GCA_020847895.1 Bryobacterales bacterium | reverse complement strand
GATTTCCTTCCTGGGGCCCGACCTGAAGAAGAAGAACGTGAAGATCGACGCCGGTTACGTGCGGCAGCACCTGGCGGAGATCGTGAAGGATCAGGACCTGAGCAAGTACATTCTCTGATGCGCCTCATCCTCGTCTCAGCGAGTGTTCTCCTGGCAGGCTGCGGCTACGTAGGCGATCCGCGGCCGCCGGCGCTCAATATTCCCAAGCGCATCGAAGACCTCGGCGCCATCCAGCACGGGGCTTCTCTACGGCTGACGTTTACCCTGCCGAAGATGACCACCGAGGACCTGCTGATCCGTGAGCGGGGGGATTTGGATGTCCGCGTCGGGGTTCCGGGCGGGGGCGACTTCAACGTGGACGCATGGGCGCCAGCGGCCGGGCGTGTGCCCGCATCCGCCGCTTCGGCCAAAGAGGACGGAGCAATGGTGGTGGAAGCGCCGGTGGGCGAGTTCGCGGGCAACGAAGTGTTTGCCGCGGTCAGAACATCGAACCCCAAGGGAAGATGGTCGGGCTGGTCGAACGTGTTGGCTGTAAAGGTGGTCAAGCCGCTCGAGGCTCCCACGGGCGTCTCGGCCAAAGCTTCCGCGGATGGAGTCCGCCTCTCGTGGCAGGGAGAACCGCAAGGCCGCTACCGGATCTACCGGCAGGCGGAAAAGGAAGAGACGTTCACCCAGATAGGGGAAGCACAGGGCTCGATCTATGTCGACAAGACGGCGGATTTCGGCAAGCTATATCGCTACCGGGTGCAGGCCGTGCAGAAGGTAGGCGAGAGGGAAGCGGAAAGCGACCTGTCAGCCACGAAGGAGATCACGCCGGTCGATACCTTCGCCCCGGCAGTGCCGGCGGGCCTCACCGTTCTCTCGGGGGTGAGTTCGGTGGAACTTGCCTGGGAGAGGAATCTCGACAAGGATCTGCGCGGCTACCAGGTCTACCGCGCGACGGGTGACGGGCCAATGGAGAGAATCGCTTCGCCGGCGGAACCGGCCTACAGCGACAAGGCAGTTGAATCCGGCAAGTCGTATCGGTACGCGGTGAGCGCCGTCGATCAGGCAGGCAATGAAAGCGCGAAGTCGGAACCCGTTGCCATCACTTTACAGCCATAATCAGTAAGGATACCTATGAGCAAGCACATCCGCTTCAGCCATAATAGGAACGCCTGGCCGACTTTGCCGGACGGATCACCGCTCGCGCGGTACGGCGTTCTCGAGGGGGACCGCGTTTTTGAGACCGACTCGCTGTGGAGCACGGCGAAGACAGGCGAGTTCCCGTTAGCGGACCTGCGGCTCCTGCCCCCGTGCTGGCCGTCGAAGATCGTCTGTGTGGGCCGGAATTATGTGGATCACGCCAAGGAACTCGGAAACCCCGTGCCGGCAGAACCGCTGCTGTTCTACAAGCCTGTTTCCTCGCTCATCGCCGGCGGAGACCATATTGTCTATCCGCCCATCTCGCAGATGGTGAGTTTCGAGGGAGAACTCGGATTGGTCATCGGCAGGCAGGCACGGCACATTCCGGCGGAGTCTGCCATGGGCTACGTCTTCGGCTACACCATCGTCAACGACATCACGGCGCGGGATCTGCAAAAGAAAGATGGCCAGTGGGCGCGCGCCAAAGGCTGCGACACTTTTTGTCCCGCGGGCCCGTGTATCGTACCCAGAGCGGAACTCGATTTCGACAGTATCCGCATCCGCAGTTGGGTGGACGGGCAACTCAAGCAGGACGGCTCCGTGCGGGACATGATCTTCCACCCGAGTGTCATCATCGCGTATATCACGCAATTTCTGACGCTGGAGCCTGGCGATCTGATCGCTACAGGTACGCCTCCGGGCGTGGGGCCAGTGGAGCCGGGCAACACCGTGCGCGTCGAGATTGAGGGGATCGGGGTGTTGGAGAACACGGTGATCCGGGGGTGAGCGTTGGGACGGGAAAATCAGCAGTGCAAACCTACGCCACACCGCGGCAACCGGATAAAATCGATAGACGGTAGCCCTCCGGCTGCCGCATTCTCAGGTTCTTCGGAGTGACAGGAAATTGAGCCCGGCGGCGGCACTCATCATCCTTGGCGTTCTCGGCGGAGTTCTGCTTGTCGTGGCGGGCTTTCTTCTGTTCGGCAGGCGGCGGTCGCCGGATGAAAAAGAGCGCGCCAGGCGTATCTTCCTCAGCGCTCGGGGGCGCGTAAGCGAAGCGGAGATTACCGATGTGCAGGGCGAACTGGTAGGCTATTCCTATCAGGTTGGGGGCGTTACCTACCATGTGGTGCAGGATTTGGCCCCGTTCCGCCATCTCATGCCGCGGGATCCCTCGCTTCTTCTGGGACCGGCCCTCATCCGCTATTCGCGAGCGAATCCGGCCAACTCGATCATTTTGAGCGAGGAATGGAGCGGCATCCGCATGGCACGGCCGGATGCGATGAAACAAAAAGGAGCTTGATGAACGCAATGAAAAATTGGACACGACGTACGCTTCTCAGAGGTTCGGCCCTGGCGCTGGCGGGAACCACGACACTGACAGCGGCGGGGAAACCGAAGTCGATCATCCACGTGGTGACTCTTTACTGGAAAGAGGGGACCACCGCTGCCCAGAAAAAGGCTGTCTTCGACGGGATTGAAAAGATGGGCGCCGAGATACCGGGCATCAGGAATGTCTGGCTGAAAAGCATCAAGGTGCAGGGAGACGCCGATGGAAAGAAGCTGGAATCGGCGTTCGTCATGGAGTTTGAAAGCGCGGCGGCTTTCAAGGCCTATGACAACCACCCCGCGCACAAAGCGTGGGAGAAGGTGTACCTGCCCGTGCGCGGAGAAAGCCGCACGCACGACATCACAAACGATTGAACCGGCGCCGGGAGCGGGCGTGAGCAGTCCGCGCGCTCCCGGCTACTTCGCAACCATATGGAAAACCTGCTCGCGGTTGGAAATTCAATTGCAGCACACGTTTTCCGCGTGCAGACCCTTTGGCCCCTCCTTCACCTCGAACTCCACGATGGCGCCATTGTTGAGGGTACGGTAGCCGTTCATCTGGATGGAGGAGTGATGCACGAAGACATCCTCGCCGGTATCCCGCTGGATGAATCCATATCCCTTGGCGGCGTTGAACCACTTGACTGTGCCTTTTTCCTTTTCCTTCAACACGAGTTTCTCTCCTGAGCGCTAAAGCGCGCGGCAGGGCGCCAACGGCGCCGCGGCCGCGCATGGATGATTCCGGGGAGCATTTCCAGATCCTCCCCGCAGAGCGAACTTCCGGTATCGAGCCTGATCGCGGTCAAAACGAAAATGGCCACGGGAGCCGAAGTTCCCGTGGCCGGCGACGATGAGATCCGTTTGGATGAATCCACGCATTCGTACTGCGCAACTGCTTGCGTTTCCCGCATTGTGGCAGAAGAGTCTAAAACATTCAAGCATTTTTTTGTTTCAAACAGAAAAAGATTCGGATGTCGGCCGGCGCGCCGGTTCCCATTGGCTGCGATGGCGGGATCCACGAAAACGGCCGCAAGCTCTTCGTCGCCGGCCGGCAGCCGCTAGAATGAAGACATGTGGCGAATTGTCTTTCTCCTCGCACTCGCGGCCGCTCTTCCCGCCGCGGAGAAGTACACTGGCCCAAAACCACCCAAACCCGATGTCATCTATATCGTCCACGCTTCCAATCTGGTCCCGACCGAACAGGCCGAGGCCACGGAAGGAAAGAAGAAGGACGACACGACTTACACGGTGAGCGGGGCCGAATCTTCCGCGAAAACTCCCGTCGCCGAGCCGATCTTCATTCTGGACAGCAAGTCGCTGAGTCCGGAACGATTGCAGCTCTACCGGATGGAAGTGAAGAACGGGCAGCGGGAGATCGTGTTTCCGCCTCCCGGAAAGCGCCGCAAGGATGCGCCGCGGCCAATGCACCTGAGCCTGCGCCGTCTGGGCGACGGGCTCTACCGCATCGAAGCGAATGAGTTCCTCCCCAACGGCGAATATGCCCTTAGCCCGGAGGGCTCGAACACTGTGTTCTGCTTCCAGGTTTATTGAGGCCCACAATCAGGCTGTCGTGCCGCGGGATTACCCGCAACCCCGTCACGCCAGCACAAGGCCGGCTTGAGCTTTCATGGAATAGTCCGAGAACTCGCCGTGCTGGAGCTTAGAGTATGCCGCGGCGGCTATCATGGCCGCGTTGTCTGTGGACAACGCCGGGGTGGGAAAGAAAACGGGATAGGGAATGCGAGCGCCGAGAGCCGCGCTCCGTAAGCCGGCGTTGCACGCCACGCCGCCGGAGATCACCAGCGAACGGGCGCCGATCTCTTCGGCGGCTGCCTCCGCCCTCGTCAGCAACTCCTGAATCACAGTTTGTTGAAAGGAGGCGATAAGATCCAGGGTTCGCTGGGGCGTGAGCTTGCGCCACTCGTCCACAACAGGGCTGGGGTCCGTCCGCAACAACGCCTTCCGCGCCGCAATTTCCGCCTCCATATCATGAGCCTGCACCCACCGCAGCACGGCTGTTTTCAGGCCGCTAAAGCTGAAATCGAGCGTGTTTCCCTTCATCTTCGCCATGGGGAAGCGGACCGCCATCGGATTGCCGAACACAGCCAGTTGGTCGAGCACGGGGCCGCCGGGATAGTTGTAGCCCAATAGCTTCGCCACTTTGTCGTAGGCCTCTCCGGCGGCGTCATCGCGGGTCTTGCCGAGCAACCGGTAGCTGAAGCCGGCGCTCATCTCGAACAGATGCGTATGGCCGCCGCTCACCACCAGGGCAAGGGCCGGGAATTCGAGACGCTCGCCGGCCTCCATCGCCACCGCATGAATGTGGCCCTCGATGTGATTTACGCCGATGAGCGGCAGTTTGCGGGCAAAGCAGATGGCCTTGGCGTAGGTCATTCCCACCAGCAGGGAGCCAACCAGACCCGGCCCTCTCGTCACCGCCACGGCGGCGAGATCGCCCCACTGGCAGCGCGCCTGCTCCATGGCCTGCCGCACCACGGCGGTGACGGCGCGCAGATGCTCGCGCGAGGCGAGTTCCGGGACTACGCCCCCGTACTTTCCATGCACATCGAATTGGGAGGAGACGACGCTCGAGAGGATTTCCCTCCCGCCGCGGACCACTGCCGCCGCCGTTTCATCACAGGAAGACTCGATTCCGAGGATCTGCAACTTGCTATTGTAGCGGCTAAGTGAATCTCGACGAGTTTCAGTATGATCTGCCCGAAGATCGAATTGCGCAGCAGCCGCTCGAAGACCGCGCGGCGTCGCGCATGCTGGTGGTGCATCGCCGGGAAGGACGCTGGGAAGACCGGGCATTTCGCGACCTGCCCCAATTTCTTCACCCCGGCGATTGCCTGGTGCTCAACGATTCCAAGGTACTGCCCGCGCGTCTTTTCGGCCACCGCGAGGGCTTCACCGGACATGTCGAAGTATTGCTGGTAAGCCCCCGCAGTGACGATCACCTGACGTGGCTGGCGCTGGCGCGCCCGGGGAGAAAGCTCCGCACCCGGGAACACCTGGTCTTCTCGGAAAAACTGCGGGCGGAGATTATCGGGCGAGACCAGTTCGGAGAGCGGCTCATCCGCTTCACCAGCCAGGGTGATTTTTACGAAGCCATCGCCGAAGCCGGACACATGCCGTTACCGCCGTACATTCATCGCAGCGACACGGCGGCGGACCACACTCGCTATCAGACAGTGTACGCGCGAGAGCCCGGTTCGGTGGCCGCGCCTACAGCCGGTTTGCACTTCACTCCCGAAGTCCTGAGCCAATGTGAGGCGGCCGGGGCGGTGATCGCGCGGGTGACGCTGCACGTGGGGCTCGGCACGTTTCAGCCGCTACATACTCGGGTGATCGAGGAAGTAAAACTGCATAAGGAGCGTTATTCGATCAAGCGGGAGGCAGCGGCAAGGATACAGGCGGCAAAACGTGTGCTTGCCGTGGGGACGACCAGCGTGCGCACCGTGGAAACCGCCGCCGCGCAGGACTGGACGCGGCTAGAAGGCGAAACGGGGTTATTCCTCTACCCCGGATACCAGTTCCGCCGTGTCAATGCCATGGTGACGAACTTCCACCTGCCGCAATCAAGCCTGCTGGTTCTCGTGTGCGCCTTCGGAGGAAAAGAACTCATCCTAGAGGCCTACCGTCACGCCGTGGGTTCCGGCTACCGCTTCTATTCCTACGGGGACGCGATGCTGATCGTGTAAATTTGAGTCATGGCCTTTCCCATTCAACGCATGCGGCGAATGCGCGCCACCGCGGAGTTGCGCAGCCTTGTTCGCGAAACCCGGCTTGGCCCCGGCGACTGTATATTGCCGCTCTTCATCGTCTCCGGCGAAGACGTGAAGCGCGAGATCGGGGCGATGCCCGGCAACTACCAGATGTCGCTCGATGTCGCGGTAAGAGAGTGCGAAGAAATTCACCAGCTCGGTATCGGCGGAATTATCCTGTTCGGCATTCCCGCGGTCAAAGATGAGTATGCTTCCGGCGCCTACGCCGAGCACGGTATTGTACAGGAGGCGATCCGCGCCATCAAGCGCGCCGTCCCGCGCCTGGTGGTGATCACCGACGTCTGCAACTGCGAGTACACCGATCACGGCCATTGCGGCAAGGTTGTGGGCCATGATGTGGACAACGACATCACCCTCGAGTGGCTGACGCGATCCGCCGTCTCCCACGCGCGCGCCGGCGCGGACATCGTAGCCCCTTCCGATATGATGGACGGCCGCGTGGCGGCCATCCGCAAAGGACTGGATGACGCGGGCTTCCAGAAGACCCCCATCCTCAGCTACGCCGCCAAGTACGCCTCGGTGTTCTATGGGCCGTTCCGCGAGGCGGCCGAATCCGCGCCGCAGTTCGGAGACCGCAGAAGCTACCAGATGGACCCGGCAAACGCGCGCGAAGCGATGCGCGAGATCGCGCTCGATGTCGAAGAGGGAGCCGATATGATCATGGTGAAGCCGGCCGGGCCGTATCTGGATATCATCCGCATGGCTC
>JADLBG010000381.1 GCA_020847895.1 Bryobacterales bacterium | reverse complement strand
GTTCGCTTTCGAGCAGGGACGCGGCGATGGAGGCGCAATCGACGGGGACGAAGGACTGCTGGGCGCGGGAACTGTAGTTGTGGATCATGCGGGCGACAAGTTCCTTGCCGGTGCCGGTTTCGCCCTGAATGAGCACGGTGGCGTCGGTGGGGGCGGCCTTGGTGATGGTCTTGTAGACCTCGATCATGGTGGGGGAACTGCCGATCATTTCGCTGACCGGGAGGTCGTCGATGTCGGTGTCTTCGTCGGAGGATTTGAGGGCGGCGGCTTCGGCGCGCTTGACCACTTCGAGCATGTGGTCGAGGTCGAAGGGCTTGGCGACGTAATCGAAGGCTCCGCGGCGGGTGGACTCCATGACGGTTTCGATGGAGCCGCGTCCGCTCATGAGGATGACGGCGCAATCGGGGTTGGCGGATTTGGCGGCGTTGAGAATATCGAGACCGGTGCGTTCGTCGAGGTAGACATCGCTGATGACGAGCGGGTAGCCGCCGTTGTCGAGGAGGCGGAAGGCCTCCGCGGTGGAGGCCGCCTCGTCGACTTCATAGCCTTCGCAATCGCGCAGAAACGTAATTAACGTTTCGCGCACGGAATGATCATCTTCCACGATCAGAATTCGCCGCAATCCGGTTATCCTTTGACTTCAGCCGCCGGTTTGGCGGCATGTAACGGGACAATAATGGTGAAACAGGAACCTCTTCCGGGCGCGCTCGAGACTTCCATGCGCCCGCCATGGTGTTCCACGATCTGGTGGACGATGGAGAGGCCGATGCCTGTTCCGGCTTCGCCGCTCTTTTCCGCGCCCCTGGTGCGATAGAACTTGGTGCCGATTCGCTTCAACTCCTTCTCGTCCATACCGATGCCCTGGTCCCGCACCGCCAGATGGAGACGGTCCCCTTTGCGGCTGGCGGTGACCAGGACCTGTGTCTCCGGCGGAGAGTACTTCACGGCATTCGTGATCAGATTATATACAGCGTACTCCATTAGCTCGCGATCGCCTAGCAACTCTTCGGGCGAGAGTTCGCCGGCGTCGAGTTGGATGCGTTTTTTCTCGGCGAGAGGCCGGGCGCGCTCGAGGCAGACGATGATGACGTCCCGGGCGGAGAAGGGCTCACGCTTCAACTCCATCTGGCCTTCGCCGAGGCGTTCGACATCGAGGAAAGCCTGGATCATGCGGGCGAGACGCTTCGATTCGGAGTTGATCATCTGGGCGATCTGCCTGCGCTTCTCTTCGCTGAGGTTGTAGCGGCTCATGAGTTCGCTCGAACCCTGGATGGCGGTGAGGGGGGAGCGCATTTCGTGGGAGACGAAATGAATGGCCTGCTGGTAGCGGGAGCGGTCGGCTTCGGATTTCGAGAGCTGTTTGCGGGTGACGGAGTATTGCCAGGCGGCGCAGCAGATGACGGAGAGCCAGGCGCTGGCGGCGGGGGCGAGGAGGGGAAAGATGATGCCGCTCTGGAAGAGCAGGTGGGGCAAGGAGTGGGCCCAGAGGATCTGGATGGCGCCCACGCCGTAGGCCTGCCATCCGGTGAGGAATGCGAAGACGGTGGCGGTGACCATGGCGAGCATGAGGCAGGCGAGCACGATGCTCACGTTACTGGCGGGCCAGAGGTATTCCTTTTGGGCGATGGTTTCGTAGATGTGGGCGTGGATCTCGACGCCGGGCATGGGGGTGATGGTGGAGACGGGAGTCATCAGGCGGTCGCGGGCCTGGGACTGGCTGGTGACTCCCACGAAGACGACCTTACCGGTGAGTTTGCGGGCGGAACCGGGCTCTTCGAGCAACTGGCGGATGGAGACGCGCGGGATGGGCCGGCCGCGGTAGCGGATGAACATGGGGCGTCCGCGGTTGCCGCGGCGGGGGACGGGGATGCGGATGCCGCCGATCTTGAGATCGGCGTCGGATTCGATGATGTCCCGGGCGCCGTGGGCGAGGCGGAAGGCTTCGAGGGCGAGGGCCCAGCGGCGGACGCGGTTGCCTGCCTTTTCGAGCTGGACTTCGCGGCTGATGCCGTCATAGCGGTCAGGATCGGCGTGAACGTGGCCGACGGCTTTGGCGGCCGGGCGGAAGAGAGGGTAGGGTTCCTCCCACTGATCGGCGTTCGGGACGAGGTCGGAGGAGAGGACGAGGTTTGGGATGCGGCTCATGGCGGCGGCGAGGGTCTGGTCCTGATCTTTGCCGGACTCCTCGGCGAGGATGAGGTCGATGGCGACGGCGCGCGGGCGGGCGGGGGCGAGTTTGTCGAGAGCGAGGGCGAGAGTGCGGCGGAGGTTGCGGGCGCCGCCATACTTGAGGAGGGTGAGGTCGTCGATTTCGAGGATCGCGGATTCGAGGGCGGGTTCGGCGGGCGGGTAGAGGCGGAGGGTCCAATCGTAGTGGTAATTATCGATGCGTCCGGCGAGCGGGGTCCAGCCGGCGATGAGGGCGAAGGCGAGACAAAGGGCGGCGATCAGGTAGTAGGGCAGGATGGGGCGCGAGGCGGGTTTCGGCATTTACTTCGCCAGCCGTCTTTCGATTTCCGCGGGGTCGCGGGGGAGGGCGGAGGAGAGTACTTTGGCGCCGTGGGCGGTGACCAGCACCATGTCTTCGATGCGGATGCCGATGTTTTCCTCGGGGATGTAGACGCCGGGTTCGATGGTGATGACATTGCCGGGTTCGAGAGGTTCGCCGGGAGCGGCGGCGTCGTGGACTTCGAGGCCGACGTGGTGGCCGATGCCATGGATGAAGTACTTGCTGAGCGACTGGCCGTTGATTTGGGGGCCGTACTGGTCCATATAGTCGCGGGCGGCCTGGATGACGGCTCCGCGGGGGCCGAGGGATTCGCCGGGTTTGACGGCGGCGATGGCGGCCTTCTGGGCTCCGAGAACGGCTTCATAGAGTTCGCGCTGGCGGGCGTTGAAGCGGCCGCCGACGGGGATGGTGCGGGTGATGTCGGCGGCGTAGCAGGCGCATTCGGCTCCGACATCGATGAGCAGGAGTTCGCCGCGATCCATGTGGCGGCGGTTGGCGCTGTAGTGAAGGATGGCGCTATCGGGTCCGGCTCCGACGACGGGGCGGTAGGCATTGCGCTCACAGCCGCGCTCGAGGATGGCGCCCGTCATGGTGGCGGCGATCTGGTATTCGTAGAGGCCGGGTCTGGCCCGCTTCCAGGCGGCGAGGTGCGCCTCGATGGAGACGTCGATGGAGCGCTGGAGCATATCGATTTCGCGCGGGGACTTGGTCATGCGGAGGCGCGTGATGGCCGGGCCCGCGTCGGCCCATTCCGCGTTCGGAAGGACACGCTTGACGGCGCCGGCCGAGGAGGTTTGGGTGAGGGTGTGGAGTTTCGGCAGGTCAGCGGCGAGGCGGCGGACTTCGCTCTCCCAGATATCGGCGCTGAGAATGCGGGAGATTCCGGTGAGGGCTTCGACGCCGTTGTCGCCGGCGGCGGCGCGGCGGCCTTCGTAGCGTTCGTTGCGTTCGTTGTGCGGCGGGAGAAAGAGGATTTCGTTGGGCTCGGCGGATTCGGGGAGGAGGAGGAGAACGGCGCTCGGCTCGGACCAGCCGGTGAGGTAGTAGAAATTCGGCTCCTGGAGCATGGGACTGCGGGGGTCCGAGGAGGTATCGGGGCTGGCGAGCAGGACGATGGCCGAGTTGGGAAGGGCCTGGCGAAGGCGGGTGCGGCGCTGCTGGTATTCGCTGTGGGACACCGATAGCGCCGCGAGCAGGAGCAGCACCGGCAGGGAGGGCATTCCTTATCCAAATTACCGCATCGAGTACAATGCGGTTTTCCATGGTATGGGCACTGATTGTCTTGGCGCTGCTGCTGGCCACGTTGTCGTTGTACGGGGAAGGAGCGCGGGCGAGGTACTGGCGCGAGCGTGGGAGCGCGCCGCTGGAAGGGAACTGGCCGGCAGCCACGGTGATTGTACCCGTGAAGGGGGAGGATGAGGGGCTACGAGAAAATCTGGCCTCGCTGGCGTCGCTCGATTATCCGGACTATGAATTGATAGTAGTTTCGCGCGGCGCGGAGGATGTGCCGCCGGGCGCGGCGCCGGAGCGGGCGCGATTGGTGTACGCGGGAGAAGGCGGTGGGGAGACCGGGGACAAGATCAACAATCTGCTGGCGGCGGTGCGGGCGGCGCGGAAAGAATCCGTGGTGTTTGCATTTGCGGACTCCGATGGGCGCGTCCCGGCGGCGTGGCTGCGCGCGCTGGTGGCGGCGTTGAAGGAAGAGCGCGCGGGTGCGGCTACGGGGTACCGGTGGCACGTGCCGCAGCCGGTGGATTTCTGGAGCCTGCTGCGGAGCGTGTGGAACGCGGTGATCGCGGACGGGATGGGCCCCGGGGAACCGCGCTTCTGCTGGGGCGGGGCGATGGCGGTGAGGCGGGAGACGTTCGAGCGTCTGGACATTTCCGGGTGGTGGAAAGGCGCCGTGAGCGACGACTACCGGCTGAGCGAGGCGGTGAGGGCGGCGGGGATGAGGATCGTGTTCGCGCCGGGGGCGATGGTGGCGGCGGCGGACCATACGGGCGGGATGGAGTTTTTAGGATGGATCACGCGGCAGATGCGGATTACTCGCTTTTATGCGCCGGGATTATGGCGGCTGGCGCTGGCGGCGCACGCGGTGTACTGCGCCGCCATGGTGGGGGCCGGGTGGCTGGCGTGGCGGGGATCGTGGATGGCGGGTCTGGCGTTGGCGTGGCAATTGGGGATTGGGATGTGGAAGGGATGGAGAAGGATGGAAAATGCGCGGGGGGTGATGCGGGAGCATGAGGGGTGGTTTCGCCGATGGGGGTGGGCGCATGTGGTGCTTGTACCGGTGGGGACATGGCTATGGTTGTATGGGTGCGTGGGGGCGGGGGTGTCGAGCCGGATCCGATGGCGGGGAGGGATGTACAGGCTGAAGCGGATGGGCGCGTGTGGAACCAAACAGTAAGCGGTACTACCTAAACTATTGCCGCAGTCCTGACGAGTGATAGAGGGATTCCGGAAACTGCCGCCAGGGTGGAAGGCAACAGTGATAAGTACTCTGCAACAGTACACGAAGATTGTGCCGGTGGTAGCGGCATTAGCCTGCCCGGCAATTCTCTACCCGCAGAGTCTTGAACCGGTTTCACATCCCGTGCGGGTCGCGCGTCCGCGCTTTCGTCCAAAGATGGTCGAAGCGGTTTTCGCTGATCTTTCGAGACGGCTCCGGGCGCCTATCGAGTGGGTGGATGAGGAAAACGAAACCGGGGTGGACTTGTGGGCGGC
>JADLBG010000380.1 GCA_020847895.1 Bryobacterales bacterium | reverse complement strand
GGCGGTCGGCCATCTCCTGACAGCGGATGCAGTAAGGCGACCACGGCACGGCAGCCAGTCGCTTCGGGCTGATCTCTTCCTCGCAATGCACGCAGGTGCCAAAGGTTTCATCCTCGATGCGGCGCAGCGCGGCTCGCACGTTGCGCAGCAAGTTAGATTCACGGTCGAGGTTGCGGATGGCCAATTCACGCTCGGCAGCGTGCTGGACTTCGTCCAGGGCATCGGGACTCTTTTCGATGGCGATTGCGTCGCGGTTGCGGAGCACCGCCTCGAGTTCAGCCTGCTTCGTCTCCAGGATTGCTTTAAACTTGTTCAGTTCGCTCTTTGTCATTTGCTTTCGCTCCTCTCTCCTCTCGGATCGATATTTTTTTGTTCTTGTTTTCCTTCTTCTTTCCCTCTGAAACGATATAGACGCTGTTTCCGATAGAAAAGTTACCAAAAAATCTTAGCGGACCACGCTAAGAATTGTTAACGTTGAAGCCGCAGGAATTTCTCTCGTTCCATCAAAAGCTTCCAACGCTATTGGAATCCACATAGTATACCACGTCCTAGCAATTCAGTTGCCATCACCCGCCGCTTTTCTCAACTTTTTTCGCGCAACGGGAATTGCATCTCTTATCGTCTCCTCCGCTCACTTTGATTACGCCTCCGCAAGTCTTTATTGACGAACTTTCCGTACGAAAGTTTCAAGTTCTTCAGCCGTCCTGTTTCCGCCTCGCCTCTCCGCAGCCGATGGCACTATCACCCGTCTGCACAAAACATACCATCCTGATCTGCCGGTATCCCTCCTCCTCCGTGGCTTGAGTCCTGCCGCCCATGCGGCGGTATACTGTAGCTTGTCCTCCCCCCAAACCTCGCCGCGAGTAGCCATTCCGGTACTCGCGTCCCTGCTCATCATATTTGTTTTCAATGGATTGGCTATCATCCCGCACATCGGAATCCAGACCGACGAGGCCATTTTTTCAAGTCCCCTTTTTCCCGGCGGCTCGGGGTGGTTCGAAATTTCCATGCTCAAGAAAAAAGTTCCATTCATGGTGATGACCTATTTGGGGACGGTCAAAACCGGCCTCTACTGGCTCCTCCTCCACTTCTGGACACCCTCCGTATACCTTCTGCGAGTGCCCGTTCTCCTGCTGGGCCTTCTGACCATCCTCATCTTCTATTTCTTCGCCCTCCGCGCCACCGCTCCGTCCACTGCTCTGTTCGCCACCGCCCTTCTTGCAACCGACACCAGCTATCTTCTGACAACCGCCATGGACTGGGGTCCGGTTGCCATTCAACACCTGTGCCATGTCGCGGGCCTCTTTCTGATTCTTAAGTCCTATCAAACAAAACGTTTAGCTCCCCTTGCCGGCGGCTGCTTCGCGCTTGGCATCGGGCTCTGGGACAAGGCCCTCTTCCTATGGATGCTCTCCGGCGCCGGCTTCGCCTGTCTCATCGTCTTCTTTACTGAGATAAAGCGTTTTCTGACACCCCGGAGGATCATCACCGCCGGTTTTTTCTTTCTCCTCGGCGCCTTACCCTTCGTCATCTACAACATACGCCGCCCTTTGGAAACCTTCCGCGGCAATGCCTCCTTCTCGAGAGACGATCTGTCGAACAAAATCCATCTCCTGCCTTACACAATGAACGGCTCCGTCCTGTTCGGCTACCTGGTAGACGAGGATTGGGCGGTGAAAACGCCCGGTCAACCGCGAACCGCCGTCGAAAGAGCCTCCCTCGCACTGGCGCAGCTCAGCGGTGAGAGAAGGGAGAACCTCTATTGGTATGCCTTTGCCGCGTCTCTCCTCCTGACCCCCCTTCTGCTGGCTACCTCATGGCGGCGTCCGGTCCTGTTTCTGCTTCTGATGATGGCCGCGGCCTGGGCGCAAATGCTTGCCACGAAAGGCGCCGGCGGCGGCGCCCATCATTCCATCCTGCTATGGCCTTATCCTTTGCTTCTGGTGGGAATTGCCGCCTCCTGGGTCGCCTCGAAACTCGGCCGCTATGGGACGCCGTTCCAACTGGCCCTGGCAGTCGTGCTGTGCGGCTCCGCCCTTGTGGTGAACAACAACTATCTACGCCAGGCCATACGCGACGGCGGCGCTGCCAGTTGGTCTAACGCCAATTTCACCCTCGCCTCCGAATTGGGAAGGTTTCACGCCTCGAAAATCTACCTGATCGACTGGGGGATGTTCGACAATACCCGGTTTCTGACATCCGGGCGCCTGCCGCTCCTTCTCGGCAGCGATCCGCTTATGCGTCCCGAACCCACGCCCGACGAGATGCGCTTTGTGAAATTCATGGTGGAAGACCCCAAGGCGATCTTCGCCGGCAATACGGACACCAAGCAGGTTTTCCCCGAGGTGAATCAAAGGATAAAGGCGCTTGCGGCGCGCCTGGGCTACGAGCGCGAACACCTGGAAACCGTTTACGACTACCACGGCCGCCCGTTCTACGAGATCTTCCGGTTCCACCCCAAGGCCGCGGACAGGACCGCTATTTCGCCTCCAAACCGATCATTGAAACGATAATCCCCAACTCACGCCCTTCTACTACGCCCGCCGCCAGGAACTTATCCAATTCGAACTCGATAGATACAGGGTTGTCCCCATGAAATGCCGAGGCAGGCACCTCCCTGCGAAAGGTGTAGTCTCCGTCCTTTGAGTAGGTCTCACCCTCGATGGGCGCTCCGTTGACATTCGCCGTCAGCCGGACGGGACCTACCCTGCTCACCACGGACTCCGGCATCGAGAACTTGAGCAGGAGCCACGCCCCGTCCTTATCCGCATCGAGCGGCGGGCGAAGCGTCACCGTGAAGTTGCCCTTGGTCCAGCGCCACGAATTCGATTCGAGCGCATGGAATCCGCGAACCAACTGCGCGGAGGTCCGCGGATCGGCGACGCTCACCACCGAACGCAGCCCGTTCTCCCCCTGATCCACGGCTCCCGCACGGACTCGCTGCGGCTTCCTGCATGCCGGGGCGAAGGCCAGAAGGAGAACCGCAATCGTCGCGTTGGTCAGTCTCCGCACTTTTCCACCTGGACCAGGCAGCTATAGAAGGTGGGGCCGCCGCCAATGTCGGTCAAACGCGGAGAGGTGAGCGTGTTGATACCGGCCCGATTGGGCGAATGCTTCGGCCAGCGGACCGAAGGAGCCCGGACCACTCCGCGGCGGACAGCGCCGTTCACGGACGCCCTCAGCAGCACGCTTCCACGAGCGTTGAAGATACGCACCTGATCTCCGGTTTCGATTCCCCTCACCGCGGCGTCCTCGGTGTGCATCCACAGTTTCGAGGTGTCCTCATCCGTTTCCGCGCGGTGGCCGAAGGTCGAGTTCATGCTGTTGTCGTTCTTCGAGCAGATCATTTCGAGCGGATAAGCCTCGCGCAGTTTCTCATCCCCCAACCGTGATTCCACCGGCGGCGTGTAGTGGAGCCCGCCGGTACGGAATTCGCACTTCCCATCCGCGGTGTGAAACCCTCCCCTGGCAAAAGGCCGGAAGCGCTCCCCGGGCGCGGAGACGTTCAGCCGGACGGATCTCTCCTGCTCCAGCTTCTCGAGAGTGATGCCCTCGAGAAAGGGATGCCCCGAGTCGAGAGCGGCCCGCATCATGTCGTCGTCGCTGTCATCGAAGCAGGCATCGTCAAAGCCCATCCGTCTCGCCAGAAGCCGGAAGATTTCGACATTCGACTTCGTCTCTCCGCGAGCGGGCAGCGCCGGACGCGCCATCTGCACATAATGATGCCCGTAGCCGAGATAGAGGTCCGTGTGTTCGAGGAACGTGGTGGCCGGCAGCACGATGTCGGCGTAGTGGGCCGTATCCGTCTGGAATTGTTCCAGCACCACGGTGAACAAATCATCACGCGCAAGCCCGCGGCGAACACTGGTCTGGTCCGGAGCAATGGCCGCCGGATTTGAATTGTAGACCACCAGCGCGCGTACCGGCGGATTGCCCGTCTCCTCCAGCACACGTCCCAACTCCGCCATGTTCAGCAGCCGCGCTTCCCGGCCCAGCGCGGAGCGCTGCTGCAACTCCGGCATCTCGAGAGCAGGCCGGTTGAACTGGAAGGTTTGCGATGTGGACATGAGCATCCCGCCTCCCACATCCTTCCACGCCCCTGTCAGCACCGGCAGATAAGCGATTGCCTGCACCGCGCGTCCGCCGCGCTCGGTGCGGTTCACTCCGTAGTTCAGACGGATGGCGGCAGGTTTCGTTGCCGCATATTCGCGCGCCAGGCCGATGATCTCTTCCCCGGCAATCCCCGTGAGCGCCGCCACGCGTTCCGGCGGATAATCCTGTACGTGGCGCCGCAGTTCCTCCACCCCGCGAGTGTGTTGGGCAACGTACTCCCGGTCATGCAGGTTTTCGTTCAATATGACATGCATCATCCCCAGGGCCAGCGCCATGTCCGATCCCGGTTGAATGCCGTACCATCTGTCGGCGAGGGCTCCCGTCCGCGTCTTCACCGGGTCGATCACATAGAACTTCGCGCCGTTGCGCCGCGCTTCGACAATGAACGGCCAGAGGTGAACGTTCGTGCCCAGGATATTCGCGCTCCAGGCAATGATCAGCTTCGAATGGGGGATCTGCTCGGGCTCGAGGCTATAGCGAACTCCCATCGCCTCGATCATTCCGGCATTGCCCGCGGTAGAACAGATGGTGCGATCCAGACGGGAAGCACCCAGGCGGTGGAAGAACCGCCGGTCCATGCCGGAGCCGTTCAGCAGCCCCATGGTGCCCGCGTAGCTGTATGGCAGGATCGCCTCGGGCCCCTCCTGATCCGCGATTTCACGCAATCTCGCCGTGATCGTATCCAGCGCTACGTCCCAGGAGATGCGCTCGAATCTTCCCTCGCCCTTCGCGCCCACGCGCCGCAGCGGGTGGAGCAGCCGCTCGGGGTTATATTCCCGCTCGAGATATTGCGCCACCTTCGCGCACAGGAATCCACGCGTGATGGGATGATCCGGGTTGCCGCGCAGCTTCGTTCCCTTGCCGTCCTCCACCGTCACCAACAGGGAACAGCAATCGGGGCAATCAAGAGCGCAGACCGAATGCTTCACGTCAACCTTGGCTGTAGGGGACACATTTGCAATTATATCCCCCGTACTGCGAACCTGAAATTTCGACCGCATGATCATCTGCCATAACCTCACCCGCCATTACGGGCCGGTCGCCGTAGTCGATTCCATCTCGTTCCAGCTTCCACAAGGCAGCCTCTGCGCTTTCCTGGGCCCGAACGGGGCAGGGAAGTCGACTACCGTGAAAATGCTCACCGGACTCTTGCGGCCCACCTCCGGCACGGCAACGGTCGCCGGCCTTGCTGTCAGCGAACAAACCGTGGAATTGAAGCGCAGAATCGGAGTGCTGCCCGAACAACTCGGCCTGTTCGACCATCTCACCGTCGAAGAGCACCTGCACCTGGCGGGGCCCATCTACGGCTTGTCAAGGAGCGAGACTCACGCCCGCACTTCCCAACTGCTGCGCGCGCTGGTTCTCGAACACGGCCGGAATACGTATGCGGACCACTGTTCTCATGGCATGCGCAAGAAAACCGCGCTCGCCATGGCGTTGATCCACAACCCGATGGTGCTCTTTCTCGATGAGCCGTTCGAAGGCATTGATCCCGTCACCTCGAAGACCATTCACGACCTGCTGCTGACTCTCTCCGGGCGCGGCGTGACTGTTTTCTTTACCTCCCACAGTCTCGCCATCGTCGAGCGCATCGCCACGCACTACATCCTCATCCGCGAAGGACGCATCGTGTGGAATTCCACGGCCGGGGAACTTCCCTCCTCGCTCGAACAGACGTATTTCGATCTGGTGGAGGAACCAAAATCAGAGGACATTCCGTGGCTCGGATTGAACCGCTCCTGAAAGCTCTCGCCACGGCCACGTGGCGAGAGTTGCACGATCTGAATGCGGTCACCGCAAACAATTTTTTCCTGTTCTGTTTTCTGCTGTCGCTGCAGCCGGCAAGCGCGGTGTTCCTATACGTCGTTTTCGGCCTGCTCCTGTTCTTTCCCCTGAGCGCCGATCCGATGCGCAAGATTCCGCCGGACCGCCTGCATCTTCTCCCGCTCACCACGCGAGACCTCATCGTGGCGCGCATTGCCAGCGTCTTCCTGAGCCCCGTCATCTGGCTCATTCTCGGCATACTGCTCTGGGGCGGAGACCGCTTTCGAGGGCTTTCTTACGAACTGCTGATTCTCGCCGTGTTCGCCAATGGCGCCACCGTCCTCGGCGAGCGATTGCTCGGCGCCGCTCCCCGGCTCAGCCTGCTGCGCGACATTCCGGAACTTCCAGGCGTCCTTGGGGGGTTGGTGCGCAAGAATCTTCGCGAGATGCTGCACGTGCTCGATACCTATGCCGGGCTTGTCTTGACAGCCGCGGGAGCCTACTACCGTTTTTCCCGGCCCGATCCCCAGCCCGATGCGTTGTTCGGCGTCACCATGCTGGTGGTTCTCTCGCTCAGCACCTATGCCCAGCGCCTGTTCGCCCTCGACGCCGCGCGCGGCTTCACACGCTACCTGCTCATGCCCCTGCGCGGCTGGCAGATCCTCCTCGCCAAGGACATCGCCTTCCTGATCGTGCTCGCCGTGCTGGTGGCCCCGCTTGACCCGCTCCCCGGTCTTGCCGCCGGACTCGCCGTACTCGCGGTGGGCCATGAGCCGAGCGTCATGTCCCCCGTTCCCCAGCCGCGCTGGCGCTTCGTTGCCGGCGCCTCCATTACACACGGGGTCATCCAGACGGTGCTGATGTTCGGCGCCGGAACCGCTGTGTCGCGGTTCCACGCGCTCGTCCTGCTGCCGTTTGCGGCCATCTGGGCCGCATCGTTGTTCTACTTCGGCTGGCGCTTCGACCGCCGTTGAATGGCCGGGCTGCCTACGGAATCACCGGCAGCACAATATGCGAGGCGCGCGCCGCCGTATGGTAGATCTTCTGCGTGGCCACCTTCGTATTGGAAGTGGTTCCGAACGGCTCGCCCGTGTTCGGATTCCGGTCAAACTGCGGGAAATGGCTGCTCGTAATGTCCACGCGGATGCGATGCCCCTTCAGGAACGCATTGCTGGTGCCCACCATGTCAATCTGGAACTCGTAGGTCTTTCCCGGCTCCAGCAGTTTCGGCGCCGCCGGAGATTCACGATAACGCGCCCGCACGATTCCCTCCGCCATGGGCAGCGAACGTCCATCCGGGTAGACATCAATCAGCTTCGCCACGAAATCCGTATCGACGCAATCCGAGCTTGCATACAACACCACCTTCACCGGGCCCGTTACCTCGATGTCCCGGTCAAGATATCCGGAGGTGTACACGAGGATGTCCCCGCGTCCTTCGATCCGCCGCTGATCGATGGGGCCCGCCGGCGTCGGTGTTCCGCAGCAGTTGTTCCCTCCCGTGCTGGCCACCGGATTCATCGGATCATAGCGGTAGGTGTCCGGCTTGCTCTCCGCCGCCGGCGCATTCCACGAGAGGCGGCCGTCGCCATTGACCGTATTCGCGGCCCCGCCGCTGTGGAAATACATCTTGCGATACTGTGTCCGCGCCAGCGGATATTCGTTCTCTCCGCGCCAGATGTTCTTTCCCATGACATACAGCGTCACCGGCGGCTGTGAACCAATCCCATCATCTTTGCCCTTCAGCCAGAAATCGAAGAACCGCAGCGCCGCCGCCGACTCATCCACGTGCGCCGGCACACCGAAATCGAGGTCACCGTACTTCTGCGAACTGCCGTGCCCCCACGGGCCGATCAGCATGCGGCTTCCCTTGCGAGCCTGTTCGGTCTTTCCGCGCGTGGCCATGCCCACGTAGCCGTGCAGAGTCCCCTGGCTGAAGATATCGAACCATCCACCCATCGTATATACGGGCACATTGATCTGGTCGAACATCTCCTCGGCGTTGATCTTCTTCCAGTAGTCATCGTAGTCGGGGTGATGAATCCAGTCGTCGTAAAACTTCGCATGGCGCCCGGCGAGTTCCTGCATGTTTATCAGAGGCAGATGCCACAGCAAGTGGTCATAGCTGAGGTTCGGCGGGCCTCCCGCCATGGTGTGCGGCCCCGTGTTCTGCATGATGCGCGATTCCTGCCGCACCGGACCCCATCCGAAGTTGAACGAGAGCCGCCACGCGCCGTTGAGCGTGATCCAGTTGTGATAGAGGCTCGTCGAAGCCACCTGCGGCACGATGCAGACCAGGTGCGGCGGTTTCGCCATCGCCGCGCGCCACTGTACGTGCC
>JADLBG010000379.1 GCA_020847895.1 Bryobacterales bacterium | reverse complement strand
GTTTCTCCCCGTCGAGCGCGGTCAGCGATCGGCGCGGCGGTTCGTGGTGGAGAATCCGCATTCCGTTCCCATCACGGTGAACCGCGTGCAAGTGAGCGGAGATTCGTTTCAACTGGTGACCGCCATTCCCGTGCCGTGGCAGCTTGCGTCCGGATCGAGCAACACCATCGAGATCGCGTTCCAACCTGCCGCGAGCGGGCTCAAGACCGGAGCACTGGCGCTCGATGACCGCACTTTTCCGCTGGAGGGTGTGAGCAAAGAGCCCGCGTTTCCGAAGCCCTCCATCGCGATCGGACCCGAAGCGCGGCAGAGCGCGAAGCAGGTGAAGGTATCGGTGAATTTTGATACGCCCTCGCGCGCCGATGGCGCGGGGCAACTACGCATGGAATTCACGCCCGCGATGGCGGGTCCGGATGATCCGGCTGTGGTTTTTCTTTCCAACAGCAAGCGCGCCATTCCGTTCGTGGTCTCGCCCGGGCAGTCACAAGCTTTGTTTGCGAATCAGAAGGAGACGCTTTTCCAGACGGGAACGACGGCGGGGACGCTGCGCCTTGTGGCGGAGATGGGCGGATACACGGCGGAGACCACGGTGACGGTCGCGCCGGCTCCTGTCCTGGTGGACACCATCACGGTGACGCGCGGATTGGATTTGCTCCAGATGTCGGTGAAGGGTTTCGACAATACACGATCGGCCGGCGAAGTGTCGTTCATGTTCTTCGACAATACGGGGAAGATGATTGATCCGGGCGTCATCCGGTCCAGTGTGGCGGACCGGTTTCAAGCCTACTTTCAGACTGCGCCGCTGGGGGGAATGTTCGCCATGCAGGCCAACTTTCCCGCCACCGGATTGACGAACGTCATTACGGGCGTGGAGATCGAATTCCGGAACCAGGCCGGGACGCTGCGGACGCCGAGGCTAACGTTTTAAGCCGCGCCCTGGAAAACTTCCTTGAGGCGCCGGGCCACGATCATGTTTTCGCCAGGACGCATCATCCACACGGAGACCTGGAGCAGCCTCTCCCCGCGCGCGGAGATGGCGATGGAGGGCTCACCCTCCATCAACTGGCGCGTGACCTCGCCGGCGCGGAAGCGGTAGGCGTCTTCGTTCCAGGTGATGCGCAGATGGGGAACGTGATTGGCGATGGGCGGCATGTGGCGCTCCAATTGAACGCCCTTGACGTCCTTCAGGACACCCATCATGTCCGCAACGCGCCCTTCGAGTTCCTTCAACTCCTGGGCATGATCCACCTTGAGGTAGCGTTCAATGGCTGCGAGCAGGCCGACCATCTCCTCCTTGCCCACCTTCATCCCTCTGCCAATGCTGGCGTATGGGTTGAAGGCAGGCAGCGCGGCTTCGATGAGCTCCTTGCGGCCCATGAGCAGGCCGGAGCACTGCGGTCCGCGGAGCGCCTTGCCGCCGGAAAAGGCCACCAGGTCGAAGCCTTCGCGAATGTACTGCGAAAGCCTCTCCGGGGGCGGCGTATCCGAGGCGGCATCGTTGAACGTCGGCACGCCGCGCTCCTTGCCCACGCGGATCCACTCATGCCTGCCGATCTTCCCCTCAGGCTCCATTTCGTTGTAGAAGAACATCATCGCGGTGCGTTCGTTAATGGCCTTGTCGAGTTCTTCGCGCGTCTCCACCCAGACGGTCTTCGTGCCCACCAGCCACATCTGCTGCTCATAACCGCCGCGATGAGTTTTCTGCTGCACGATTTCGTTCTTCATACCGGTGGTGTCGGGAAGCCGTTTGAGGTTTTCCGGGATGCCCCTGGCCACGCAGGCGGCGGTTCCCATGGTGATGGCGGAGGCGCACCCGCAGGTGACCATGGCGGCTTCCGCGCCGAGCAGTTCGGCAATGCGCGCGCCCACCTTCCTCTGCAAGTCCGTCAGCGGCACAAAGTATTTCGAGGCCTCTTCCATGGCGCTGACGACTTCGGGAGGCATGAGGGAGCCGCCGAGATGGGTGACCACGCCGACGCCGTTAATACACGGCCGGACGCCCAGCCGAGCGTAAATGTTGGTTGCGGGCGAGGTGGGGGCCGGCGCGGCCAGCATGCTGCCCGCCGCTCCCGCGCTTGCTGCTGTCTTCAAGAATGTCCGGCGGTTCGCCATGTGTTGGTCTCCTTCTGCCTGGTTTATCGCTTGCGGCGGCCGGTGGACCGGGAGCCATCCCACCACGGCTCGCCTTGGGCTTTGTACTTGCCTAGCTTATCCCAATCTTCGCGTGTGATTCCGTTCAGGTCCCAGACCACCAGCCCGTCGTGAACCGTCAGTTCGCACAGCAGGCGGCGCGTACCTTTCATTCTGGCGCCCCAGGAATCGACGAATCCGAAGTTTCCTTGTTCGAGGCGCAGCACGGCGATGTCGGCGAGGGCGCCCACGGAAAGATGGCCCAACTCCTCGCGCTTGATTTCACGCGCCGGATTCCAGGTGGAGCGCAGGACGGCATCCTCGATGCTCATCCCCATGCTGAGAAACTTCGACATCACGTTGAGCATGTCCTTCATGCCCGCCGAGATGCTGCCGGCGTGAATATCGGTGGAGATGGAGTCCGGAGGAAAGCCCTGGCGGAAGGCCGGGACGGCCTGGCGGAAAGCAAACGCGGCGCCGCCATGACCCACGTCGAAAATGATGCCGCGCTTGCGCGCCTCGAAGAGGTAGGGTAGCAGGCGGCCCTGATCATCGAGCATGGGAACGGGACCGTAGAAAGCGTGCGTGTAGATATCGCCGGGACGGAGTTT
>JADLBG010000378.1 GCA_020847895.1 Bryobacterales bacterium | reverse complement strand
TGCGCGAAGGCATCTCCGGCGATCGCGTCACCGCGCTCCAGGGCATCCTCAACGGCACCAGCAACTATATCCTTACGGAAATCGAGCGCCATGGTTCCGCCTTCCACGATGTTTTAACAGAAGCGCAGCGTCTCGGCTACGCCGAAGCCGATCCCAGCGCCGACATCGATGGCTTCGACGCCCGCTCCAAACTCGCCATCCTCGCCGCTCTCGCCTTCGGTGAGCGCATCGTTCCCTCCGACATCCACACCGAAGGCATCCGCCGCATCAGCCCCATCGATTTTCAATACGCCCACAGGCTCGCCCACACCATCAAACTGTTGTGCGCCGCCCGCCGCACCCACGAAGGCATCTTCCTCTCCGTTCGTCCCACCCTCATCCCTCAATCCACCATCCTCGCCAGCGTCCACGGAGCCTACAACGCCATCTGGGTGCGCGGCCACTATGGCGAGGACACCTTCTATTACGGCCGCGGAGCCGGCCCCAATCCCACCGGAGTCGCCGTCGTCAGCGACCTCATGCGCGTCGCCCGCGAAATCCGCGCCGGCAGCCCCGAGCGCGTCTCCCCCTTCGCCCACGAACGCCTCGGCGAGAATCGCCCTCTCTCCATCAGCCTCCAAAAATGCGCCTTCTACCTGCGCTTCAAGGTGCGCGACCGTCCCGGCATCATTGCCGCCCTCGCCGGCATCCTCGCCGAAAAGCAGATCAGCCTCGACGCTGTCCTCCAATTGCCGTCCGAATCCAAACACGATCTCCCGTTTGTGATTACAATTGAACCTTGCCTCGAACAGGCGGCTCAGGAAGCGGTGGCCCGCATGGCGACTCTCGATTTCATGGTGGAACCCCCGCTCGCCCTGCCCATGGAAAGGCCCTTATGACAATCCTTTCGCTCGCCCTCTCCCTTGCGCTCGTCGCTCCCGCCTGGCCTCAGGCCGCGGCCACCGCCAACAGCGGCTACAAGACCCACGAAGGCCGCGAACGGGTTGCCCAGAGCCTGAACGCCGGCGACCGGGAAACCAAGCAGCGGCCCAAGGAACTCGTCGAAGTCCTCCGCATCACGCCCGGAGCCACCGTCGTCGACTTGGGCACGGGCGTCGGTTACATGCTTCCCTACCTCAGTGAAGCCGTCGGTCCCACGGGAAAGGTCCTTGCCGAAGACATCTTCGACGACTTCCTCGCCAAGGCCAAGGAAAACGCCGCCGCCCATTCCCTAACCAACGTCGAATTCATCAAGGGAGCCGTCCAGGATCCCCGCCTTCCCCCCAACTCCGTCGATCTCGTCATGGCCCTCGATGCCTACCATCACTTCGACTACCCCGATAAGATGCTCGCCGCCATCGCCAGATCCCTCCGCCCCGGCGGCCGCCTCGCCATCATCGATTTCTACAAGAACGGATTCCGCGATCCCGCCCACATCCGCCTCGATCAGGACGGCGTCATCCGCGAGGTGGAATCGAACGGCTTCCATCTCGTCCACAAACAGGATCACCAGCCCAAGGTCCAATACATCGCCATCTTCCGTAAAAAGTAGCGGCCCGTTCTAACCCGCGAACTTCCACCCTTTCCGGAATCGCGGCTTCAAATATTCGTTCGCTTCCTTGTTGTTCGTAATCCGCATGTTCTCCGCGTCCCACTCGAGCTTGCCTTCGAACTTCATCGCGATCACGCCCAGCAGCATCCATTGCACAAAAGGCCCCGCCACTCCGAATTTCGAACACGCCGCGTCGCCTCCCTTGCACGCCCTGATCCAATCCCGGTAATGCCCCGGCGACCGCGTCAGCAGCGGCGGCGGCATCTTGTACTCCTTCATCTTCTCCGCCGGAACCAGCCTCGTCCGTTCTCCATAACAGCCCGTCGTCATCATGCCCTTGTCCCCGATGAACACGCTCCCGTTGACATCGTCGTCCCCCAGCAATTCGCCCTCGGGCACTCCCGGAATGTCCGGCTGCTTCTCCATCCCGTCATGCCAGAAGATCTTCACCGGAGGCATCGAACCCCGCGCTGGAAAATCAAACCGGATCAGCGCCTTCCGCGGGTACGTGTACTTCCCCTTCCCTTCCTGCATCAGACATTCGACGCTCACCGGAGCCGTCAGCCGCAGCGCCATGTTCGGCGTCCCCAGTATGTGGCACGCCATGTCCCCAATCGCCCCGCAGCCGAAATCCGGATACCCGCGCCACTTCAGCGGCAGATATGCCGCGCTGTACGGACGCTCCTCCGCACCCCCCAACCACACCTCCCAATCGAGCGTCGAAGGAACCGTCCCAGCCTGCGGAGCCACCTCCGGCCCCTGCGGCCAGTATTTCCTCGGCCGGTCCGTCCAGGCGTGTACTTCCGTCACATTCCCGATATCCCCGTTCCACAGAATCTCCGCCGCCTGCCGCGCCCCTTCGTTTGAATATCCCTGGTTCCCCATCTGCGTCGCCACCCTATACTTGGCCGCCGCTTCCGTCAACTGCCGCGCTTCCCAAATCGTGCGTGTCAATGGCTTCTGGCAGTACACATGCTTCCCGCGCGCCATCGCCCACATCGCCGCCGTCCCATGCATATGGTCCGGCGTCGACACCGTCACCGCATCGATGTTCCTGTCTTCCTTGTCCAGCATCTGCCGGAAATCCTTGTACCGCGGCGCATTCGGATGCAGCTTGAAACCCCTCGCGCCCCGCTCCTCGTCCGGATCGGCCATCGCCACGATATTCTCCGTCCCACACCCCACCATGTCCGTGTACCCCTTGCCCCCCGCCCCGATCGCCGCGATGTTCAACTTCTCGTTCGGCGACTTGTACCCCATGTGGCGCAGCGAAACCGTGCTGCCGAACCCGCCCGCCGGTACCGCCCCCGCCAGCAGGGTGCCAAAGAAGAAATGCCGTCTGGATGTGCCTGAGTGTGCCATAAGAAAACCATTTTCATCGTACACCCGGAGTCGCAACGCCGCCGCATTCCCCCATCCTCCGAAAAATCGATTGTAGGTTCGGCCCCCGTTCCGTATAGTTGAAGTTATCTGCTATGAGGTCTTTCACATTCTCGCTACTACTCCAGGTGGGTCTGTTCTGCTCCGCGGCACTCTCCCAAACCATCACCGCGTCCATCACCGGCACTGTCTCCGACGGGACTGGAGCCGCTATCCCCAACGCCAAAGTCGTCGCCACCAACGCCGCTACCTCGCTCACTTACACCGCCCAAACCAGCGGCGTCGGAGTCTATAACCTTCCCTTCCTCCCCGTCGGCAACTACAACATCGCCGCCGAAAGCAGCGGCTTCAAAATATCAACCGTCGGTCCCTTCACCCTCGAAGTCAACCAGATCGCCCGCGTCGACTTCAAAATGGAGGTCGGCGAACTCACCCAGACCGTCGAGGTCAGCGGAGCCGCCCCCATCCTCCAGACCGAATCCACCGCCACCGGCGACGCCATCAACTCCAGCAAGCTCACCTCCATCCCCCTCAACGGCCGTAACTTCGCCAACCTTACCCTGCTCATCCCCGGAGCCATCAGCACTTCCCCCACCGTCATGAGCACCTCGGCGCGCTTCCAACAAAGTGGCAGCCGCCCTCAGGTAAACGGCAATCGCGAACAGACGAATAACTTCCTCCTCGACGGCGTCGAAACCGGAGAAACCGTCGGCAACCGCATCGGCTACCAGCCCAACGTCGACGCCCTCGAAGAGGTCAAAGTCATCACCGGCAACGGCGGCGGCGAATACGGCAACGTCGGCGGAGCCAGCGTCGTCATGACCCTCAAAAGCGGCACCAACGAATTCCACGGCAACGTGTTCGAATTCCTCCGCAATGACAAACTCGATGCCAACGGCTACTTCGCCAACCGCTCCGGAGCCAAACGCAACGCCTTCCGCCGCAATATCTTCGGCGGCACCTTCGGCGGCCCCATCATACGCAACAAAGCCTTCTTCTTCGTCGACTACGAAGGCACCGAGCAGCGCATCTCCGGACCCGCCGCCGCCAGCGTCGCCCCCACCTCATGGCGCACCGGCGATCTGTCCCAATTCCTCACCCAGAACACCATCGTCCGCGATCCGCTCACCGGTACCAGCGCCGCCACCCGCGCCCCCTTTGCCGGCAACATCATCCCCACTGCCCGCATCACCAACCCCGTCGCCCAGAAGCTCTTCAGCAGCCCCGACCTTTATCCCCTCCCCAATAACCCGGGCACCGGACCATTGCGTGTCACAAACAACTACCTCGCCAGTTCGGCCAGCAAACTCGGTAACCACCAGGCCGACGCCAAAGCCGACTTCCGCCTCACCGACAAAGACTCCCTCTCCGCGCGCTGGTCCATCGGCCGCTATGAATCCCTTGGCTCCCGCAACCCCCTGCCCGAACAGATGACCGGAGGCACCAACGGACCCACCACCAGCGCCGTCCTCTCCTGGACACGCACCTACACCCCGCGCCTGGTCAACGAGTCCCGCGTCTCCTACAGCCGCACCGGCGTCGCCGACAACACCATCGACTGGTCCGGGCTGCTCGGCAGCGACGGCAATGCCAAATTCGGCATCGGCGGCGGCCAGCCCATCCCCGGCCTCAGCGGCATCACCGTCGGCGGCGGCCTCACCGGCATCGGAGCCGGGGCTTCCATTGCCGATTCCAAGCAGAACAACTATCAGGCCCAGACCCATTTCACCTATCAGGCCGCCGCCCACCTGCTTAAGTTCGGCGGCCAGTTGTTCCGCGCCCAACAAAACCACTATTACGCCGGCAACAACGGAGCCCTCGGCACCTTCACCTACTCCGGCGGCTACTCCGGCCTCGACTACGGCGATTTCCTCCTCAACACCCTCTCCGCCAAAGGCCGCGGAGCCGTCACCGGCAAATGGGGACAGCGCCACTGGCGCAACGCCGTCTATTTCCAGGACGATTGGAAAGCGCGCCGCAACCTTACCCTCAACCTCGGCATGCGCTGGGAGTACATCTCGCCTCTCATCGAAGTGGCTGACCGCCAGGTGAACATCAATACCTATACCGGCGAACTCATCTACCCCGGTAAATCCCCCTATGGGCGCGGCCTCTACAAGCCTTACCGCAAGCAGTTCATGCCCACCGTCGGCATCGCCTGGACCCCCGATAAGTTCCAGAACAAACTCGTCGTCCGCGCCGGATACCGCTTCTCGAGCTTCCTCGAAGGCACCGGAGCCAATCTCCGCCTTCCCCTCAACCCGCCCTTCTTCATCGAATCGAACGTGAACTACGACGCCACCTCACCCGGCGACATCCGCACCGGCTTTTCCGACGTCATTGGAGCGGGTGACCTCACCAGCCCACGCACCGGCTCCGCCCCCTTCTACCAGGCCCGCGCCTGGGACCTCGACCTCCGTCCCCAGTTCACCAATCAGTACAACTTCGCCCTCGAATACCAGTTCGGTAAAGCCACTTCCGTCTCCGCCGCCTACGTCGGCAACCACGCCACTCACCTCATCGTTCCCCACGAAGCCAATCAGCCGCTCCCCGGCACGGGCCCCTTCAGCACCTGGATCAACCTCAACGATCGCCGTCCGCTCGCCAAGGTTCTTCCCAACGTGGGCAACATCGCCCTCACCGAATCGAGCGGCACCAGCCGCTACAACTCGCTTCAGATGACCGCCCGCCACCGCATGAGCGGCGGCCTCGAGCTCATCTCCTCCTACACCTTCTCCAAAACCCTCACCGACAACCTCGGCTACTACGGCTGCGCCGCCGTCAATTCCGATGGAGCCTACTGGCAGAATGCCTACGACCGCCATGCCAACTTCGGCCCCGCCTGCTTCGACGCCACCCACAACTTCAGCGTCGGCGGCCTTTATGCGCTCCCCGTCGGCAAAGGCAAACGCTTCGGCACGGGAATGGCCAAGGCAGTCGACCTGCTGCTTGGTGGATGGAACGTGAACTACTTCCTCACCGCCCATTCCGGCTTCCCCGTTACCGTCACCGCCGCCGCCGCCCAAACCAACACCGGCCAGTCCGTTCGCGGCAACGTGCGCGCCAACTACTACCGCTCGATGACTATCACCTCCCAAACCGTCGACCGCTTCTTCGGGCCCGTGGACGCCTCCACCTTCTGCGCCGCCGGCGTCGACAACGGAACCTGTTCCTACGGCGTGCCTGCCCTCGGTACCTTTGGTACCGCGGGCGTCGGCACCCTCAGGGCCCCCAGCTACTTCAACCTCGATGCCTCCATCGGCAAGATCTTCAACATCACCGAACGCCAGCGCCTCGACTTCCGTGTCGAGTTCTTCAATATCGCCAACCACGTCAGCTTCGGACCTCCCGGACGCGACATCACCTCCGTCGGCAGTTTCGGCCAGATCACCTCTCAGGTGACCTCGCCACGCAACATCCAGTTCGGTTTGAAATACAACTTCTGATGACGGAATGCGGGGTTGCTTTTCCGCCTGTAACCGCGGAATGGCAACCCCCAACGATTCGTTCGATGATGCCGGCCGGTTAGGCAACCTACTGGACGGCAAAAGCCGCCGTACGGATGCCGAGCAGGAAAACAACAACAAGGATTTCGAGTGGGCCTGTAAGCCGGCATGCTCGAAGCCTTCAATGTCATCGGGGACTACTTGAGCGCTGGCGCGTCCCTCAGGACAAAACAACAAGGAATCTCCTCGTCAAGGATATGCCGGTCAGCTGCCACGGCCTCGTCGCCGCCCGCGGTTATTGACCGTCCCCCGCCGCCGCCTTGTCGAACGCCTCCTGCATCTGCGCCAGAATCCGCTCCGCCGCCTCGCGCGGCTCAGACGCTCCCACAATCGGACGCCCGATCACCAGGTAGTCCGCGCCTGCCAGAATCGCATCCGCCGGAGTCGTCCTCCGCTTCTGATCGTCTTCCGCATAACCATCCGGCCGGATCCCCGGCGTCACCACCAGCAGCCGGCGCCCTCCCGCCAGCGCCTTCACCTGCCTCGCCTCCCGCCCCGACGCGATCACGCCGTCGCACCCCGCCTCCAGCGCCT
>JADLBG010000377.1 GCA_020847895.1 Bryobacterales bacterium | reverse complement strand
CGCTTGTTGACATAATAGCCTTCGTGACCGCCGCCGATATCGAAGCCATCGTCTCCGGACGCCACCGTGATCCGTTCCGGATACTCGGCCCACACCAGACACAAGGGGAAGGGGAAGACCCGCGCTGGGAAGTACGCGCCTGGCTCCCTTCCGCCACGGAAGCCTGCGTGGTTATGGAAGGGGCGGCGACGCCCATGGAGTTGCAGCATCCGGAGGGATTTTTTAGTGTCTCGCTGACAGGGCGGCGGTGTCCTTACCGGCTTCGGGTCAGCTATGGCGACGGCAATAGCATGGAGAAGGAAGATCCCTACCGGTTCCCGCCGGTGATCACGGATTTCGACATCCACCTGCACGGGGAGGGGACTCTCAAGGAAGCGTGGCGCATGCTGGGAGCGCACTTCGCGCGGTGTGAAGGCGTGGAGGGAGTCCGCTTCGCGGTGTGGGCTCCGAATGCGTATGTGGTGAGCGTCGCCGGCGATTTCAACGGATGGAACACGCGGATGCATCCGATGCGGCTGCGCAACGGAGGGATCTGGGAGTTGTTTCTTCCGCTCATTGAGCGGGGCGCGGCGTACAAGTACGCGGTCACCGCGCAAGGCGGCCTGCACCAGGAACTCAAGAGCGATCCCTACGCGTTTTGCACGGAGACGCCGCCGAAGCAGGCTTCGCTGGTGTGGGGGGTCCCGCGGCATGAATGGCGGGATTCGGCGTGGATGGAGCGGCGAGGCGGGGGCAACCTTCTCAAGCAACCGCTTTCGATTTATGAGGTGCATTTGGAATCGTGGCTGCGCGGCGAGAAGGGCCGTCCGCTGAGCTACAAGGAACTGGCCTCGACGCTCATTCCCTATGTAGTCAAGAACGGATTCACCCATCTGGAACTGCTGCCCATCATGGAGCACCCGTTTTCCGGTTCCTGGGGCTACCAGGTTACGGGATACTACGCGCCCACGGCCCGCTTCGGCACGCCGGAGGATTTTCAGGAGTTTGTGGACCAGTGCCACCAGGCGGGGATTGGAGTGATTCTGGACTGGGTGCCGGCGCACTTCCCGAGGGACACGCATGGATTGGCGCGATTCGACGGGACCGCGCTCTATGAGCATGATGACCCGCGGCAGGGAGAGCACAAAGATTGGGGGACGCTGATCTTCAACTACGGCCGTCATGAGGTGCGGACCTTTCTGCTGGCGAACGCGCTGTGGTGGCTGCGGCAGTTTCATATCGACGGGTTGCGGGTGGATGCGGTGGCTTCGATGATCTACCTGGACTACTCGAGGCAGGAGGGGGAATGGATTCCGAACCGCTTCGGAGGCAGAGAGAACCTCGAGGCCATCGAATTTCTGCAACGGTTCAATGAGCTGGCGCATGAGGCTCCGGGCGCTGTCACCATCGCCGAGGAGTCCACTTCGTTTCCGAACGTGACGCGTCCGGTCTATCTCGGCGGGTTGGGTTTCACCATGAAGTGGAACATGGGCTGGATGCACGACATGCTGCACTACTTCTCCGAAGACCCCGTGCACCGCAAGTATCACCACAACAACATCACATTCAGCATGCTCTACGCCTTCAGCGAGAACTTTCTGCTGCCCATCTCGCACGACGAAGTGGTCCACCTGAAGCGCTCGCTCATCGGCAAGATGCCCGGGGACGAGTGGCGCAGGTTCGCCAATGCGCGGGCGTTTCTGAGCTACATGTACGGGCATCCGGGGAAGAAGCTTCTGTTCATGGGGCAGGAGATCGGGCAATACGAAGAGTGGGACGAGAAGGCGAGCGTACGCTGGGAACTGCTGGCGTTCGATTACCACCGGAACCTGCAAGCCACGGTGCGGGAGTTGAACCGCATCTATCAGTCCGAGCCGGCGTTGTACCAGGTGGACTTCAATTATTCGGGATTCGAATGGATCGACATCGCGGACGTGGACCAGTCCGTGATCTCGTTTCTGCGCTTCGCGCAAGACCGGCGGGATTTCCTGGTGTTCGCGTGCAACTTCACACCGGTTCCCCGCCCCAACTACCGTGTGGGCGTGCCGCGGGCGGGGGTGTATACAGAGTTGTTCAACAGCGACGGGGCGGAATGGGGCGGCAGCAATATGAGGAATGCGGCGCGTTTGGAGACCCTGGATGAAGAATGGCATGGGCGTCCGGCGTGTGTCTCTGTAACGCTGCCGCCGTTAGGGGTCCTGATCCTCAAGCCGGAGGCAGTCCCGGATCTCGATTGACGACACTCCGGTTAGCGGGTGGGTGGACACACGACGGGTGTGCTCCGGCGCGGGGAGCGGCGCCGCGAGCGGGATTTCGGGCGGTTGGGGACTACTTGCGGAACTGATTGAGCATCTCCTCGATGGAGCTGGAGAACGTCTTCGCCTCTTCTTTGGCTTGCTTGATGGCGCTGGTAAGTTCGTTGCGGAGGTTGGCCTGGGTTCGGGCGGAAAAACGTTCCTTGTTGGCTAATGGCGGGGCATCGGGCGGGAGGAGGTGGGAGAACTGCTCCTGGTAGAGGCGGTTGTTCTGGATGGATTTCAATTGGTTCAGGGCGCGGGTGTAGGCGCGTTCAGCGGCGGTGCGGTAGCGGTGGAGGAGGGCGGCTTTCTTTTCGATTTCGGGGTCTGCGCAGAGGAGAGGATCACCGCCGGCTTCTTCGTAGAGAGCGGCATCGGCGATGGCGAGGTTGCGGAGACGCCAGGCGGCGTGGATGAGTTGGTGGAAGGTGTCGAGTTCGATGGCGCCTTTGGGTTTGAGGTTGGTGGTGTATTCGGCGAGGAGGGCGTCGTAGTCTTCCTGCTCTTCGGGGGTGTTGAAGACGATGCGGGAGGAGGTGAAGCCGTGGACGCGGCCGTTTTGAGAGGATCGGGCTTTGCCTTCCGGGGTAATGGGGCCTTGGGACTTGGCTCCGTTGATGCGAGCGGCGTCGCTATGAGCTTGACTGATGACTGCCATCGTTTGGTCCTTTCTGCCTGGAGTGTAGCGGACCGAGCCGGCGAGGACCCGGCGCGGGGGGTGGCAGAGGGCGGGGATGTTGTTGAGAAATGGGGAGTTAGAAATATTTTCAGGAGCGGTGACCGAATAGAACCCGCGGGCTCTATCCCTATATTTTCGCTGGATTACGCATCTATTTCGATGGTGCGTACCTGAATCCGGTGTGATTTCCGAAATGGCCATATACGCAGTTGGACTCGGGATGATGCTCGCCGCCCGCCGGCGCAAGAGCACCTGAATTCGACACCCCATTGCTTCGCCAGTCACAGTGCCTGCCGGAACGCGACCCGGGTTCCGCGGCGGAAGCCGGGCCAAACTGATTACGGGGCGGCTGGTAATCGATAGACGATTATTTGTTAATCCCTAGCGAGCGAAAGTGAATCCCAGCCCGGTGGTATACAGGAAGTCGTTGGTTTTCCTTCCCGGGGCCGGGTTATTCAAG
Source organism: Bryobacterales bacterium (assembly GCA_020847895.1). Classification (GTDB taxonomy): domain Bacteria; phylum Acidobacteriota; class Terriglobia; order Bryobacterales; family Bryobacteraceae; genus CADEFT01. The sequence continues at coordinate 16,245 of JADLBG010000377.1, read as the reverse complement.
TAGCGGTCGCTCAAGGAAAGATTCCAGGTAATCCATTTGGAAATCTTCGTCACCGCGCCGATGTCAAAGTTGATGCGGTAGTCGCCGGTGTTTGTCAAATCATTGAACATACGGAAGCTTTGCACCAGGGACGTGGCTGAGGTCATTTTCAGGCTGTACTCATTGCCCCAATAAAATTCCGCGGATTTCCGGATCAGCGGCGTGCTGAAACTCGAGCGGTTGAAGTCCGCCCCGGCGAGCAGGTCCAGCGTGCTGCGCTCCGTCTTCAGAGCATGAAAACCCAAGCCGCCGCCGATGACGAACCTCAGGTCCAGATTCTGGAACTTGTCATATTCATAATCGTTGAAGGCGTTGAGGAAGAGACGCGGGCTCACGTCGTGGCCGTAGGAGAGGCCCCCGCGGACAGCTTGCGCGGTGCCGGCGCTGCGGCCATTGACGAGCGCGGAAGCTTTAATCGCATTGAAGTAGATGGAGGTCTTGTCTGTGTTGGTGACGCGCGCGGCGTTGAGGCCGGTGGTGAAAGTGAGAGTCCGCGCGTTGCCGCTTGTTCCGGCAAATCCGATGCTGGCGGCGCCTGCCCAGAGGTCTGCCCAACCGGGGTTCTGTAATCGTTCGAAGACTTTCTGCTCATCGGCGTCGCGAATGGTGGTGACTTGCGCGGCGGGCACATCTACCTTCGTATCTTTCGCTGCCACCTCCGCTTTGCCTTCCGTGACCGAAAGGGCGCCTTGGACAGTCTTGCCGTCCTGGAGGACAACATTGAGCGGTTTTTCCGCTTTGATGGATTCCACCTGATCCCAACTGGTGGTGACGACACCAAACTGATCTGTCTTAATGACGAGGTTCTTGCCATCTTTCTTGACGATGGTTCCAGTGACCCGGTCCCCATTTTTCATTACAATCTGATCGGCATAGAGGGGGCCCATCGCAGCAAAGACAAACGATGGCAGTAAGATGGACCGAACACATCTGAGAAGTGAATGCATAGGTTTTGTAGTACTTTCCGGGGCATCAGCCCTCCGAACGTTTCTTCAACCGCGGTTAAATCTACAAGGCACAGTGAGTGCAACCTGAAATTGGGATTGGCGCGCAATAGGACGCGCGGATCTTCGCTGCTGGGGAAGCGGCGAAGAAAAGGCTGTCAAACCGGCTTGCGGCGCGCACAACAAAGAAGATGACCGGCGCAATGACCAGCAGACTGCCCCTTATCGCGAATGCTTGGAAATCTTTCCGCATGGACGGATCTCTCCACCCGCAGTGTGACTTCAAACGCACTGTGCTTATTTTACCTATTAGTAACGCGCGCGTGCTTGGGGAGTGTGTGTAGAAAAGACAGAATGCGCAAAGGCGGAGTTTGAATTGCCCGAGGTGGGCGGCGGACGATTCGGCGGCGGAACCGGCGCCGGCCCGCCCTTCATGAGCCGCTTCATAGAGCGCGGGGGCGCCGCGCCAGGCGGTAGGCGCGCTAGACCCGCGCCCCGAGGATGGCGATGGGGCCGCGGCGCCAGAAGCATTCCGGAGATTCAAACCCGCCCTGCATCATGGCGGAAAACTCCTGGTGCACGGAGAAGCATGTGTCTTCGGCAGCCCAACTGTCGAGGTTTCCGTAAGCCTGCTCCAAGGTAAATCCCATGCCCGCCATGAAGACGGCCCACTGCTCGCGCAGCGAGGGCCATAAGGGGCCGCTGACGGCATCCGTGTTCAGGAAAACGCCACCGGGGCGAAGCGCATGGCGGATCCGCTGGTAGGCTTCTGCTTTCCGCTCCAAAGCCGGGATGTGGTGCAGGGCGAAGGCGCACAGCACGGCATCGGCGGACGGCAGAGGGTCGGCAAAGGAGCCGCGGGAAAGCTCCACGCGGTGAGCGAAGGGCGCAAGGCGGGTGCGGGCGAGCGTGAGCATCTCCGGGTCGATGTCGCGCACGAGCACGGATGAGGAGGGAAAACGTTCGAGGATTGCCTGCGCCAGCGAACCGGTGCCGCCTCCCAGATCGACGATGCGGGCATGTGCTGGAATGTCCGCCGCGGCGAGGAGATCGAGTTGGACGGCGCGGCTCTCCTCATAGTAGGGGATGTAGGCGCGGATAATGCCGTCGTACTCTCTATGTTCAGGCGCAGGTGAGAGGAGACGGAGTGTTCGCTTTGCATTGGTGACATTGTAGACAAGGCGGGCGGGAGCTATGAAGCTCCCGCGGCTCATGGGGGCTGCCTGGCCATGAGCCTGGGCCGAGCGGGGAATGGAATCAGCCGATGTTCCTGGCGGCCGGAAGAGGGAAGTCGCCGATGGATTCCGCTTCCTTGAGAAGCTTTTGAAACAGCCGCTCGCCGATGGCGGCGCTTTCGCGGTTTGGCACGCCGTGTCCGTTGCCGGAGCCTGGGAAGACGATGGTGATGACTCCGGAAGAGATGCCGGCGTTGATGAGGCGTCCGCCCGAAGCCGTGTGGCGGCCGACAATCACCTCATGGCCCAAGTCGCGGTGGAGAGCGATGGAACCCTCGCCGAGTTTGTTGGACGGCCCTACGTCGCCGAAGCAGGCATAGGCCATGCGGATGCCGTAGATGACAACGCCGATATCGCCGAACTGGATGCCATGTTGGGGGTAAAAGCCTCCCGGGAGCACGAAGTAGTTGATCAGGTCGGCGTCGAGAGACTTGCCGCCGGCATCCTTGGCGGAAGTGGACGCCTGGCCGCTGGGGTCCTGGGAGATGTAGGCGGATCCGTCCGTGTCGAGATCGAGCTTCGATTCGAAGTACAACTGGCCGCTCGGGAACTTGCACATGAATTTCCTGCCGATGAGCGCCGGAGTGGTGATTTCACGGGTTTTGGGGTGGAGAAAGAGAGTGGGAATACTGTCGAGAATGAGAACGGACAGACCCTGCGGTTTGTAGGTAATTGCCATTTGGAACCTCCTCGGCTGATAGCCGCGACGCAGCCCTATCTATACATACGGAATCAGCGCCTGAATCTAGTACACGGGGGGCGTTCAAATTACCGGTAGCGCATCCAGAGGCGCAGGAAATTCCGGCGGCGGGCGGGTTCTTCGTGGTCTTCAAAGGCGGTGCGGCTGTGGAGGACGAAGCGGTTGTTGACGAACTGCATGTCGCCGCGCCGCATGTGGAATCGCACGGCCAGTCCGTCGCGGCGGCAGGCTTGCTCGAGGCATTCGAGAGACTCGAGGTCGCGAGGGGTGAGCGGGACGCCGGCGGTCTCATGGCCCTTGAGGAGATTGAAGCGGAAGTAGCGGATGGCAAGGGCATCGCCGTAAGTGAACAAAGGAGCGGAGATGGTGGGCGATTCGCCGGGGCGGAGTTCGGCGCGGCGGTCGAAGAAGAAGGGTTCGTACAAACGCCGCAGGCAATCGGGCCGTTCTTCGCGCAAGATATTGTGCACGGACTGGGCGCTGACGATGGCGGTTTCGCCGCCTTCCCTGGCTACCTGCAAGGCAAGCAGCGACACGATATCCGGTGTGTATCCGGCGTAGGCGGCCGAGGAATCGGTGTGAAAGTCGATGGCGGAGGCGGTGCGCGAAATTCGTACGCCCTTGGCGCCGTACTGGCGGTGGAAATCGTACCCTTCGTCGCGCACCCAGAAGAGGTAATCGCCGTTGGCGTTTTGCGGGATGGGATGGCCGAGATGAACGGCGATGCCCCAGTAGAGAATGGCTGCTTCCTCCTGGGTGTAGGCATCGGCGGGCACCCCGCGGATGACAAGGAATCCGCGGCCGCTCTGCACCTCGCGACGTAAGCGCTGGCCATCCGGCGCGAAGGATGGGAGGGAATAATCCTCGGGCGAGAGGTGAGGAATCAGCTTGCCTTCCGCGTGGATGCGGCGCAGGGAGGCGTCGAGTTCCTGGAGAAGTTGAGGGGAGAGGGTGTAGGTCCACTCGTCCGGGTTGGAGAATTGATCGCCGCGCCAGGCGCCTGGGCCGGTGAACGGAGCGTCATGGATGGGAGTGGCGTGAGGGGACATGGCGTTACTGCTGGCTGAAGCCGGCGGCGATGCGGAAGGACTCGACGGCATGCCCGTCTTTGCCGCGCTTGCGCAGGCGTTCGCGAAGGCTGTCCTTCAGTTTGCGCAGAGTTTCGGGTTCCCAATCGGGGCGGTATTTGTGCACGGACGGCTCCCATTGGCTGACGTGCGCCGCGGCCGCATCGAGTTTCTTCCCGATGACGCTGTCGATGTTCACCCAATAGTTCGCGTCCTTCTCCGTCACGTAGTAGAACAGGTACAAAGGCACGGAGTAAGGCTCGAGGCCCTGCTGGAGACGCTGGTTGGGGAAATAGAGATGCCACTCGGCGGCGCGCGCGGCATCGAGGGTGTTGACGGCCGCCATGCGATGGTCGGTCTTGTGCCAGCGTACGGTCTCTGAACCCGGATCGATGGAGAGGACGACATCGGGCCGGTACTTGCGGATTAGCGCGGTGGTCTGCTCCACGAGGTCGCGTGGAGTGGCGTATTCGAGCATTCCGTCGTGGTAACCCATCCAGAGAATGTTTTGTTTGGGAATCCCGAGAATGCGGCACGACTCTTCTTCTTCGGCTTTGCGGATACGCGCCAGACGTTCGCTGGTCATGTCGAGATCGTAGGAGCCCTTGTCATCGTTCGTGTAGATGGCGATGTAGATGTTGTTGCCGTTGCGGGCCAGCATGGAGAGCGTGCCGGCGCAGCAGAATGTGTCGTCGTCCGGGTGGGGAGTGAAGAGCATGATGGTCTTTCCGCTCATCTCTTCGATACGCCGGCCGCGGTATTCCTGGGCGGGGAGCGCCGGCGAAGACGCAAGCAGACCGGCCAGGAGAAGCCACTTCCTCATCTCTGCATGGTACTGCACGGCGACGAGGAGGCAGGCGGATCAGCTACGCTAACGGAAGATGAGTCAACCGAGCCTTGCATCTTCCGCGCTGGCCGTGCCCTATTCCCGAATCCGGGAGTTGGCGGAACTGGCGATGCGCATGGACGCTTCCACCACGGATGAGAACGACAAGGTGCTTCGCCTGTATTTCGGCGAATCGAACATTCCGACGCCGGAGTTCATCAAGCGGGCCGCGCAGAAGGCGATGGCGGACGGGTTCACGTTCTATACGGAAAACGCGGGCATGCCGTCCACGCGCAAGGCGCTGGCGCGGTATTACGAAGAGATCCACGGAGTGGCGCTCGATCCCTCGAACCGCATTGTGGTGACCACCAGCGGGGTGCAGGCGCTGAACGTGACGCTGCGGTGCGTGCTGAATCCCGGCGACGAGGCGATTGTGCTGACGCCCGCGTGGCCGAACGGATCGGCCATCGTCACCATGGCGAACGCCGTGGTCCGGCAGATTGCGCAGCCTCTGGCGGGCGACCGCTACGGCATTGATTTTGACGCCATCGAAGCGGCCATCAACGAACGGACGCGGGTGATTCTCTACACATCGCCTTCGAATCCGCTGGGGTGGGTGGCGACGAGCGAGGATCAGGACCGGCTGCTCGAAATCGCGCGGCGGCACAAGCTGTGGCTGATGGCGGACGAGGTCTACGAGCGGCTGTACTACGGAGGGCCGAAACCGGGGGCGCCTGTCCCGACGATTCTGCGGAAGGCTTCGCCCGAGGATGCGGTGATCGTGGTGCAGTCCTTCTCGAAGACGTGGTGCATGACGGGATGGCGGGTGGGCTGGATTGTGTCGCGTCCGGACTTGTGCGAGAAGGCCGCGCAATTAAACGAATTCATCATCTCGCACGCGCCGAGCTTTGCGCAGAGAGCGGCCGAGACCGCGTTGTTGTGGGGGGAGCAATCGCTAAAGGAAATGCTCGGGCGGCTCAAGGAGAATCGCGATTTCTGCATTGCCGCGCTGGCGAAGATTCCCGGAGTGACGGTGCCCAAGCCGGAAGGGGCGTTTTATCTGTTTCCGAAGATCGAGGGGTTGACTGATTCGTTTGATTTCTGCAAGCGGCTGCTGCTTGAAACGAAAGTGGGGCTGGCTCCGGGCGTGGCTTTTGGAGCGGGAGGGGAGGGGTCCATCCGCATCTGCTACGCCGCCGAGCTGCCTATCCTCGAGAAAGCGATGGCCAGACTCAGCCAATTCCCGCGGCCGTGATTCTTGCGAGGCGAGCGATCGTCCCGCGTTTTAGCTGCAAGAGCCCGGACCGGGCCCTCGGGGCGCTCAACCACCGCCGCCGGTGAAACGGTTGAGCAACAGCACGCCCAACACGATAAGCACGATCCAGATGGCGTCCACGAGATCTCCCTGTCTTTATTCTACCGCGGCTCATCTGCCCACGACGAGGATGGTGAAAGATCCCGGCAGAGCCTGAGGGCGCTGTTTGGCGTCCGCCGGTTGAGGTTTGAACTCAGCGGCGGGCAGATACAGCAGGTGCGTGCGGGGGTCGATGGTCATGGTGCGGGCTCCGGGTTGCGTCTTCACCGTCCCGGCGACCTTCAGATCGCTGCCGACGACGGTGAGCGTACCTTCGCCGTTGGAACTGAACGCGAATCCGGAATCGAACCCCGCCCCATCGGTGTTCCCGCCGATGGGGGGCATCGCGATCACCCTTCCGCCGGCCGCATCCACCACCGCCATCACCTTGTTGGCGCAAACCGAGAACAAGCGGCCATGCGCGGGGTCGATGGCCAGTCCGCTCGGCTCTTCGCATTGATCCAGCGGCGTTCTCCGGGTCACCTTGTTCTTGCGGCTGTCGATCCGGACAATCTCGTGCGTGTCCTCGATGTTCACGTAGATGAGGCCCTTGCCGTCAGAGACGGAAAATTCGGGCTTGCCGCCGAGCGGGATGACAGCTTCCACTTGTGCGGTTTTCGCATCGATCACGGTGGAGTCTTTGCTCGCTCCGTTGAATGTGAAGACCTTGCCTGAAACCGGATCGTAGAGGATGGAATCGGGATTGCGGCCCGCCGGGACCTTGCGGATGACCTTCAGCGTCTTGAGATCGAAGATGGACACGTTGTTCCCGCGGCCGTTGCTGATGAAGCCGCGGCCCAGTTCGGGGGCAATTGCAATGCCGTGCACGCCCGGTGTATCCGGTATGTCCCCCGCGACCTTGCCCGCATCGAGATCGACGACAACCACGTGCGTGGCATGAGATACGTAAAGCCGGCGGGCGGCGCTGTCTACCGTGAGATAATCCCAGCCCCCCTCGCCGCCCACGGGGATTTTCCTGATTACGTGGTAGCCCGGCTCCGCGGAAATGGCGAGGGAACTGAACAAGAACAGATAACCCAGAATCCTCATGAACAACCGCCTCCGTACGTCACGATAGCATCAAGTTGTAACCATTCGTCCCGTGGAGGCATCATCCTGAAAGATGAGACGCTTGCTCGCCCTGTCCGGCTTGATCCTTTGCGTGGGGGCACTGACGCCGGCGGCGCAGTATTCGCGCCGCGGCGCGACGCAGCGGCGCCAGATGCCGGCGCCCAATTCGAGCGCGGATCCACTGGCGCAATTCAACGGGACATTGAAGACCATCACGCACAAGAAACTGACGCTGGAGATGTCCGACGGCAACACACTGGAGTTCTTCTGCTCGAAGAAGACCGCCTACTTTGACGGCAAGGACAAGATCAGCCAGAGCCTGCTCAAACCGGATGACATGCTCACGGTGGACGCCAGGGCGGCGATGGACGGATCGCTGGACGCGGTGAAGGTCCGCAGACAGCATGAACAGGCTAACCGCTGATCACTGCGGAAACTGTGACCTGCCGATGCCGGGGATGAGCCGCAACGCGTTCCTGTAATAGATCTTCTTCAGCACTTCGTCCGGCAGGTCGAGGCCGTACATTTTCCAGATGCCGTGATATTTGCGGTCGTGATCGAAGTATTCGTCGGCCGTTTCAAGCGTGCGGAAGTAAGTGCCGTACTCCGCCTTGTTGTAGGTATCTTTGCCGAACAGCACGCGGTCCTGATACTTCACAAGGAACTGGCGGGCGAAGCGGGGCTGCCGCCCCAGTTCCTCGATGACGGCGCCGATTTCGGTGTTTACATTCGGGAGGCGGTCGAGCAGTTTCGCGAGTTCACCCAGGTTGTTGCCCAGCCAGCCGAGGTGCGCGTCGATGAATTTCGTATTCGGATGGCGGGCGAAGAGGCGGTGCTGCTCCTCCATCAGGTCTTCCCACTTCGGATAGCGCTCCGGCGGGCGCCCGCGCCCCGGGTGGGTCTTCAACTCGAGCCAGCGCTCGTTGTACCTGTCCATGGGGAGAAACAGGCCCAGCGGCTCGCCGGTGTGGATGAGCACGGGGATGTCGCGGCGGGCGCAGACTTCGAACACTTCGTCAAAGCGCGGATCATCGGTGTGGATGCGGTTGCCCCTGGTGTCCTTCAAGTCCATGCCGAAATTCTTGAAGATCTTGAGACCCTGGGCTCCATTGGCGATGTCGCGCTCGAGTTGGGCGGCCGCTCGCTTGGAATAATCCGGCGCGTCGATGTTGTTGAAGTCGATGTTGGCGAAGATGACGAAACGGTCCGGGTACTTGCCCTTCTGCCGCTTTACGTTTTCCGCCAGCCTGTCGCCATAGCCTCCGGAGAGTTGCACCATGACGCCCATGTTGATCTCATCCATCTCTTTCACCAGTTGATCGAGTTCCGCGCCGGAGCGGCGGTTCTGGTGGTTGTGGACATCGATGAACCGGTACCTGGCGCGCGGAACCTTGTGTTGCGGGACGACGAGGAGGGATCTCGGCTCGTACTCCTCGACGGTCATCGTCTGCTGGCCTTGGGCGAAGAGTTGCGTGAGGGCGAGCAGTCCCAGAGCGAGTTTCTGCATATGAATGTCAGTGTAAACGTTCAGGCGGTGTTTTTGCGGATCTCGGCGAGCATGGCTTCCACCTGTTCGCGCACCTGAAGGGTGAGCGTTTTTCGCTCCTTCGAGGTGAGGCCCTCGGTGGGTATCGGTTTGCCGATGCGGATCCGGACATCTCCGGGCACCATGCGCAGCGAGCCCAGCGGCATGATCTCGCGCGTGCCCTCGATCGCCACGGGAACAATGGGAACTCCGGCCGCAATGGCGATCATCGCCGCGCCCTCTTTGAAGGGCCGCAATTCACCGTTGGAACGTCCGCCTTCGGGAAACTGGAGCACGGAGATATTGCGCCGGCGGATGATGCGTCCGGCATCCAATACGGCGCGGACAGCCGCCCGCGTATCTTCGCGCGGCACGGGGATGTGCCCGCCGCGCCGCAGGTGAAATCCGATGAACGGCACCTTGAACAGGCTGTGCTTGGCCATAAAACGGAACTGGCAGGGAATGTTTGCGAGAACCACGGGCGTATCGGAGAAGCTCAGGTGGTTGGCGGCAAAGACGTAGCTTGCGTCGGGGTGGATGTTCTCGATTCCCGACAGGCGGACCTTTACGCCTCCCACCAGCAGCAGGGAGCGCGACCACATCTGCGCGATGCCGTGCTGCCAGTCGCCGGTGGAATCGAGGAAACTCGCGATCATATCGAGCGTGCCATAGAACGTCGTCAGCAACAGCACGAGCGGTCCCGTAAAGAATAGCGTGATCAACCAACTGAGCATTGTTTCCCTATTTTACGGTCTGGGTTTGCGCGTCATGACAAAGCAGCGCCCGCGCTTCGCCGGCGAGAAACAGCGAGCCGCTGATGAAGATCACGTCTTCCCGCGCGGCGCCGGCTTGCGCCATTTGCACGGCCGATTGCAAATCGGGAGCGGTGCGCGCGTGTGTATTTCCGCACAACGGGAGGAGGCTGGCCGGATCGAGCGCGCGGGCCGAGGAGGGGGCGGCGAGTATCAACTCGTGCGCCAGCGGAAACAACGTGTCGGCAATTTCGCCGACGCTCTTGTCGCGCATCGTGCCGTAGATCAGCCAGACTTTGCGGCCCTTGTGAAACCGGCTGATGTAATCCGCAAGCGCCCGCACGCCGGCTGGGTTGTGCGCGCCGTCGAGAATGATATCGGGTGAGTGGGCCACATATTCGAGCCTTCCGGGCCATCGCACCCGGGCGATCCCTTTCCCGATAGCCTCGGGCGAGACGCCGAGTTGCTTCAGCGCCATGGCGGCCGTGATGGCGTTTTCGATCTGATGGAGGCCGGCCAGAGGGCAGCGCAAGGTGAGCCCTTCCCAGTGAATCGTGGAACCGCGGGCATCGGCTTCGAACCCGGCGTCCGAGCCGGACTGGATGAGTTCGCAGCCAAGGTCCTCGCTCGTGCGCAACAGCACCGCTTCGGCCTCGATGCGCTGATAGGAGGAGACCGCGGGAACGCCGGGCTTGAGGATGCCGGCTTTCTCGCGGGCGATGGCCTCGATGGTGTTGCCGAGCCACGCTTCGTGATCATAGTCGATGGGGGTGATGACACAGAGGTCCGGCTTGACGACGTTGGTCGCGTCGAGGCGGCCGCCGAGGCCCACTTCGAGGACCACGCGCTCGACGCCGCGTTCACGGAATAGAAGAAACCCCATGGCGGTGACGGTTTCGAAGTAGGTAGGGTGGTGCTCGATGCGTCCGGCGGAGAACAACCGCTCGGCTGCGTCGTGGACCGCGTTGAACGCCGCTAGAAACTCATCGCGACTCACAGGCACGCCTTCCACCTGAATGCGCTCGGTAGGCTCCACGAGGTGCGGCGAGGTGTAGAGTCCAGTCCGGTAGCCGGCCGCGCGCAGCGCCGATTCGATCATGGCGCATGTCGATCCCTTTCCGTTCGTCCCGGCTACGTGGACAAACCGCTCGGCCTCGTGTGGATTGCCCAGGGCGTCGAGGACGGCGCGGATCGTTTCCAGGCCGAATTTGGCGGTCTTGATTTCATTGCCGAGGGAATAGAGAAACCGGACCGAGTCCGGATAGGTATGCATGCGAAAAATCAGGCCGAGCCCTTGTGCTCCGCGTGGCGGCAGCCAAAGGTGGAGGGGACACGCCCGCCTTTGTTCAGTTCCCTGTATCCGATTTCGGTGGAGTAATAGATGCGGCTGGTGAGTTGCTTGGCCATACGGAAGAAGCGGTGGCCCGGAGCAACATCGGGACTCTCATTTCTGTCGAACGCTTCGAGGATAGCCGTCTGCCGGGGCGCGGCGCAGCGGACGAACGGCTCGCCGTGCTTGCGGATCGAGTAGGCATCGAGGAAGGAAAGGCCTTCGAGGAAGCGGTCTCGTTCGCCGAGGGGTCCATCGTGCAGGAGGAGATCGATGTAGCGATTCACTTGCGCGGCTTTGGCTCCCGGCGTGCCGGTGGAAGGGATGATGAGGTCAGTCAGCGCAATGACGGTTTCGTTCTGGTGCGCATCGAGAGTTTGCGGCTGCCATGGCGCTGTCTGCGCCAGCGCGGGAGACGCGAGGGCAGCGCTGGCTGTCACTTGAAGGTATTCGCGCCGGTTCATGCCTGTTGTTTCATCGTAACATTAGCGCGCGGGATGGAAGGCGAGTTTCGCGCCTCCGCTCCAGGCCACCTCATCGGGGATGGCATCGGCGATGGTGACGAACGCGCAGTAGGTGACCGTGGCTTCGCCCTTGGCGGGGAGCCAGCGGTATCCGGGCACGCCGAACAGCATCGGCCGCTCGATCATCTGGCGCCGCGTTTCGGGCATGGGAGAAACGCCGAACTCCATGCCGCGGGTCAGGGTGCGGCTGTTCCAGGGCTCCTGCTCGCGGGCGAAGTTTTCTTCCCAGATTCCGAGCCACGGGAAGTCGGTGCGGCGCCAGACATAGCCGGTGAGCGCTTTCGAGGAGGGCGACCAGGCGAGGAAGAACGCCTGCTCGCGGCGCGGGTCCATGAGTTGCGTGGTGAAGCCGCTGCTCGCCTTGGCGTCCGGAAGGATGCGCAAATCGAGCGAGCCCCCCTGCTTAAGCGGAACCATGGGCCAATCGAAATCCATGCCGGCGACGTAGCGTCCGAACTCGCCGCCGAAGTCCTGCTCATAGACGCGCGATCGCGTGGCGGGCAGGCGGAACAGGGTCTTGCCTTTCTCGAGGAACGGCGGGCCGAGCGTCACGTGCTGTGTCCATGCGGTGGGCTTATCGATGGAGGTGAGGTTGCGCGCGGTTTCTTCGATGATGGCGATGCTGCCCTCGAGATGGATGCGGCGTTCGAACTCAATCCGCGCGTGGGGAAAGCGGGCGCGCGCGGTGAGAACGCCGCCGGCGTCTGAGATGGAGTAGGGGACGATGGAGCCGTCACCGTGCGGCGTGAGTCCGGCGGCGGCTTCCGCATCGGACATGCCGCCGAAGATATCCATGCAGAGGTTGTGCCCCATGATTCCCGCGAGCAACCGGCTTTCCGCGTGCGCGCCGTAGAGGCTTCCGTGCTTTGCCGGATCGAACCGTGACGGTTCGACGGAAGGCCAGGGCGGCGTCCAGAGGGGATTCGTTCCGGAGGCTTTGTGCCTTAGTTCGGCAAGATGTCCGCCTTCCACAAGCAGAGTCACTTTCAACTGCTCGTTCTCGATGGAAAAGGCGCGGCGGCCGCGATAGGTGATTTCGCCCATGGTGCTTCCGCCAATATAATCAAATCGGGAATCCCGATGCACGCCGTTCTTCTCGCGCTTCTGCTTCTTGCCGCGCCTTTCTGGGAGGCCAGACAACCGCGGCAGTGGAGCGACGAAGAGTTGCAGGAGATGCTGACGGACTCGCCGTGGGCGCAGACGACGACGTTCCGCGATGCGGCTCCGGTGGTGGTGTACCTGGCTGGGGCGAAACCGCTGCTCGACGCGGAGGCGGAGAAACAGCGGCGCTATTCGAAGACAGGATCCGCGCCCACTGCTGCCGGGCCGAACTCCGAATACGACGTCTTTCTTGCGCACAACAAGGGCAAGGTGATTGTGCTGGCCATTGGGAACCCCAACGTGGCGGCCCTGTCCGAAGAGGCGGAGGTAAAGCGGATGGAAGAGGAGTCCGTGCTCAAACTTGGAAAGAAGAAAGTACGGATGACGGGGCATTTTCCGCCCACGCCCGCCGATCCGGTATTGCGGCTTGTCTATCCCCGGCCGGCGGAGGCGGTGAAGGATCTGGATTTCGAGTTGTACATTCCCGGAGTTACGGGACCGTACCGGCAGGCGATCTTTCGCTGGAAGGACCTCGCCTATCAAGGCAGGATCGAGATGTAAGGCGGCGGTTCGCCCGCTGTGCTACCATCTCCCGCTGTGACCGGGAAACAGATGGAGCGGGCGCTGTGGGTTTTGTTTGCCGTCAACCTGCTGAACTTCTACGACCGCAACATCGCGGGAGCGCTGGCCGAGCCCATCCGGCGGGAGTTCCAATTGAGCGACACCGAGATCGGGCTGTTGGGCACGGTCTTTACCTGGCTCTATGCCGTGGTGGGAGTGCCGCTCGGAAGGCTGGCGGACCGGTGGAGCCGGAGAAAGCTACTTGCCGCCGGTCTGCTGGCATGGGGCGCGCTGACGGCGATGAACGGGCTGGCGCGCAACTACGCGATGCTGCTGGTGGCGCGGCTCGGCGTGGCTGTGGGCGAGGCCACGTGCGCTCCCACCGCCACCAGTTGGATCGGCGATCTGTTTCCGGTTCACAAACGCTCGCGGGCGCTGGCGATCTTCATGCTCGGGGTGCCCATCGGCGGGGCGGTGAGCTATTTCTTGAGCGGTCCGCTGGCGCAGGCGTTCGGCTGGCGTGCGGCGATGATGGCGGCGGCGCTGCCCGCCTTAGTGCTTGTGCCGTTGCTGCTGAGGACTCCGGAGCCGGAGCGCGGGGCCACGGAATTGCGCAAAGAGAATGCGGCGCCGGGATCGATCGGGAGCATCCTGCGTATTCCCACGTTGTGGTGGATCATCGCTTCGGGTGCGCTGCTCAACTTCAACATGTATGCCTTTGGGACGTTTCTCCCGGCGTTCTTCAGCCGCGTGCATGGATTGACGCTGGCGCAATCGGGGATCGCGGTGGGTGTGGCGTACCTGACGGGCGGCATCGGCGGCGGCATGCTTTCGGGGAAAATCGGGGACCATGTCGTGCATAGGCGCAAGGACGGACGGATGCTGGCGGGGGCGGCGCTCGCATTGCTGACCGCGCCGGCGGCGTTCTTCGGCATTCTGCAACCGGCGGGATCGCTGCTGCCTGCGCTGTTTCTGATCGCCCTGGCTTACGACGGCTGCAACAGCTATTACGGCTTCGTGTATGCCTCTATCCAGGATATTGTTTCGCCTGCCATGCGGGGCACGACGATGGCGGTGTATTTCATGGCGATGTATCTTCTGGGGGCGAGTTTCGGACCGCTGCTGACGGGGCATATCAGCGACTGGCGGGCGCGCGCGGCGGCGGAGGCGGCGGGGTCGGCGGTGATCACGGAGCAGTTCAGGGCTGCCGGGCTGCAGCAGGCGATGCTGCTGATTCCAGTGCTTGCCGTGGGGCTGGCATTCGTGTTGTGGGCAGGCTCTCGCACCATTGTGAAAGACATGGCGCGGCGGGAAGCGGAAGCGGCGGTTCACGCGTAGCATAGAAGGGAATGGTTGTTTTCCTTCTCGGGCTGCTGTGGCCGTTGTCCGCCCCGGCGCAGAACCTGCAACTGTATTCGGAATTCCGCCGCGTGGATGCGAAGGGGGCGATTCTGCGTCAGGACCTTGGGGGCACGCCGCGGGAGATTCTCTCGCCGGGATTCGCGCGCAACGCGTGGCATTCCATGCGGCTGGTGCTGCGGCCGGTGAAGGGCAAATGGTACACGCTGTGGGTGACGCAAAACCCGCCGGGATTGAACGTGAAGCTGTACCGCGAGTTGGCGGCGGCTCCGAATTCAGCGGTGCGCGACCGGTTGGAGCAGGTGAGAACGCCCGTGCAAGGACAGGGCACCGGGGAGGCGGAGACGATCTGGCTGGATGTGTTCGTGCCCGCGTTCGCGGAGGTGAAGCGCGTCCGGCTGGAGGCGCAATTCCATGACGGGGACCAGTGGTTTACCTATCCGATGGAGGTGCGGATCCTGGCGGCTATCGTGCCACGCTTCCGGCCCGCGGGCGGACCGATTGCCAAGTGGGAAAAGCCGAGCGATGAGACGGCGCGGCAGACGCTGCGGGAGTACTTGTGCGGGGATAGAGCGATGCCCGGCGGGCCGCGCGGGATGGGGCGGGCGCTGACGCGGCGGAATGTGCAGCAGGATATCGCGCTGGCGCGGGCGATCGAGGCGAAACGGGGGGTGACGGTGAAGGACTCGATGGCGCGGGCGGCGGGAGCGGAGAGCGCGGCGGCATGGTGCTCGGCGCCGCCGGGCGCATCGCCCTACGGGCCGGAGTGGTATCTGAGGGTACGGGACTTCCTGTATCGGGAGGGCTCGCGGTGGTGATGGCGGCGGCGCTGGCGATCGCCATCACGCACGTCACTGTGATTGACGGAACAGGGGCGGCGGCGAGAGCGGAGCAGACAGTCGTGATCGAAGGGAGGCGGATTCATTCCGTAGGCAACGGCCGCATTCCGAAGGATGCGCAGGTGATCGACGGAAGGGGAAAGTACCTCATTCCGGGATTGTGGGACATGCACGTTCATTTGCTCGCCAAGCCGGAGAAGGCGTTCCCCAAGCTGCTTGCGAGCGGGATCACGGGCATCCGGAACATGCATCTGGAGGCGGAGGACGCGCTCGCGACGGCCGTGAGGCTGCGCCGGGAGGTGGAGTCCGGGGCGATGGAGGGTCCGCACATCGTGACGAATGGCCCCATGATCGACGGGCCGATTCCTGTGTGGAACGGTGCGGTGACGGCAGGGGACGCCGCCTCGGCGCGGCGCGCCGTAGTGGCGATGAAACAAGGGGGCGCGGACTTTGTCAAGGTGTATGATTTCCTGCCGCGGGACGCTTACTTCGCGCTCCTCGCGGAGGCGCGCAAGCTGCGTCTGCCGGTGGCGGGGCACGTCCCGATTTGGGTGACGGCCGAAGAGGCGGCGCGCGCGGGGCAGAAGAGCATCGAGCATCTGAGCGGCGTCTTCGAGAGTTGTACGGCCGATGGGAACGTGGACCGGGACATGAAGCGGGCGGCCAATCTGTGGCCGATCTCGCGGCAGGAATCGGCCAAACAGATGCATGCGCTATTGTTTCATGCGGCGGCGACGTATGATCCGCGGATCTGCGCGCCGCTGTACCGTCTGTTTGCGGAGAAGAAGACCTGGCAGTGCCCGACGCTGGCGGCGCTGGGGGAAGTGCGGGAGGCGGGATTGCGCGTGGCGCGGGAGATGCACGCGGCCGGGGTTCCGCTGCTGGCGGGGACGGATGCGGGGGGCAGCGCGAACGTGGAGCCCGGCGAAAGCCTGCACCGGGAGTTGGAACTGCTGGTGGAGGCCGGATTGACGCCGATGGAGGCGTTGCAGGCGGCGACGCGCAATGCGGCGGAGTT
>JADLBG010000376.1 GCA_020847895.1 Bryobacterales bacterium | reverse complement strand
CCCGAGTGGAACAATCCACCAGCCGCGCGTTACTATATAGCATTACGCGCATGCAAGATCTGTTTGCTGTGCTCACGCCAGGCGACGAAGAATGGCAACTGGCGCAATCGATTGATCCGGCGAAGATTCCTGCCCATGTGGCGATCATCATGGACGGCAACGGCCGCTGGGCGAAGATGCGTAGCCTTCCGAGGATTGCCGGCCACAGAGCGGGAATCGAACCTGTACGGACAGTGGTGGAGACATGTGCCCGCCTGGGGGTGGAGTGTCTGACGCTCTAAGCGTTCAGCGTGGAGAACTGGAAGCGGCCGCGGAGCGAGGTGGATACGCTGTGGCGGCTGTTGCGCTACTACCTGAAAGTGGAATTGCCACGCCTGATGCGGAATAACATCCGGTTGACGGTGATCGGCAGAGTGGAGTCATTGCCCGCGGCGGCGCGGGAGGAATTGGAGACGGCGGTGGAACGCACCGCGCGGAATACGGGTCTGCGCGTGAATCTAGCGATCAACTACGGGGGCAGAACGGAACTGGTGGACGCGGTGAATCGCATCCTCGAAGAGGCGCGCCGGAAAGGCACGCTACAGAAGTTGTCGGTGGATGAAGACATGGTTTCCACCAACCTGTACACCGGCGGACAGCCCGATCCCGACCTGCTGATCCGCACTTCCGGTGAGATGCGGATCAGCAATTTTCTGCTGTGGCAGATTGCCTATGCGGAACTCTACGTTACGGAAACCTACTGGCCTGATTTCAAGCGCATCGACTTTCTGCGGGCCGTGGTGGAGTATCAGAAGCGCGACCGGCGCTTTGGCGGGTTGACGAACAGAACGTCCAAGCCCGCGGAATGGATGGATGAGCCCCTCGGGGTTCCGGCTCCATGAGGCGCATTCTTACCGCGCTCATCCTGATCCCCTCGGTCATCTACGTTATTTTCTTCGGTCCGGCGCTTCTATTCCGTCTGGTGGTGGCGGCATTGGGATTTGCCTGCTTTCACGAGTTTTCGGGGATTGCGGAGGCACAGCAGATCCGGGTTCCGGTGTGGCTGGGACAGGTGCTGGGACTGGTGTTTCTGCTGGCTCCAGTAGCCGACTGGCGGCTGGTGCTGGCGCTGACGATGGCGGTGATGCTATGGGCGCTGCGGGCGGAACGGCTGAGCGAGGCGATCGGATTGTCGGCAACGACCATCCTCGGGATTATCTACGTTTACGGAGCTTGGCGGTGCGCCACCGTGCTGAGGGATCAATCCCCGTGGTGGCTGTTCTTTGCGGTGAGTATCAACTGGGTAGCCGATTCGGCGGCATTGTATGTGGGCAAGACATTCGGAAAACATAAGCTGGCTCCGGTGGTGAGTCCCGCAAAGACCTGGGAAGGAGCGGTGGGGGCGGCGGTCTTCGCCACGGCGTTTGGCATGGTGTTGTTGCCGCGCGTGGTGACGGACTTAACCCTGCTGCAAGCGGGATTGCTGTCATTCGCGGTTTGCGTGGCAGGACAGATGGGGGACCTGGCGGAGTCGGGGCTGAAGCGCGGCGCGGGAGTGAAAGATAGCGGACACATGCTGCCGGGACACGGAGGATGGCTGGACCGGCTGGACAGCACGTTGTTTTCGATGCCGGTGGTCACATTCTATCTTTACCCGCCATATCAATAATGGTTCGAAAATTGCTCTTTTCCGAGTAGCTGCACAAAAGGAGCAGCCACTTATGAAAACACGAACTTTTCTCTCACTGATTTCCGTAGCCTTGTTGACTTCCCTGGTGTGGGCGCAACCTTCGCGGCGGGGGCGATGGGGCGGAATGCGCTACGACCCCGCGACGGAAGTCACGGTGACGGGCAAGATCACAGAGGTAAAGAAGGTGGAGCACCGCGGCATGATGACGGGCCTGCATGTCATGCTGGAGACAGAAAAAGGAGCACTTGACGTTCATCTGGGTCCGACGCCGTTCCTTGAAAAGAGCAAGATGACCTTCGAGAAGGGCGAGGAGATGGAAGTGACTGGATCACGAGTGAAGTACGACGGAGCGGACGCGATCATCGCTCGGGAAGTGAAGAAAGCCGGCCAGGTGCTGACGTTACGCGACTCGCAAGGCATTCCGAAGTGGAGCCGGGGACGCAGAACGTCGTAGCCGGGATTGCTAGGATGAGAGTGCCATGCAACTCCTGCGCGACCCCAATGCAGCTTATGCGCTTATCATCCTGGGTTTGCTCGCCGGGTACCTGGAGTTGATCCGTCCCGGGTTGATTGTGCCGGGTGTGTGCGGAGCGGTGATGGTGATGTTGGGCATCGCTAGGCTGGCGGAACAGGGGTTGGAACCGGCCGGCGTCGTGATGGTTGTTGCGGGGGGGTTATGTACGGCCGCGGGGGCGCGGGTAGGGTGGCCGGCCACGGTAGCGGCGGCTTTGCTGGTGTCGCTGGGGGCGCGGCATCTGGTGAGCGGGCCGCGGATCACATGGGCGGCCGCCGTGGGCCTGTCGGCGCCGTTCATTTGGATTACAGCGTGGCTGGCAGCCATTGCGATGCGAGCCCGCTGGAACAAGATGACGCCGTGATCAGCGGCGATGGACAAGGACGGGCATGAGGGCAAAGACGCCGAGCATCAGAAGATAGGCAGCTCCGGAGATGGGGTCGCGGCTGGCGAGATAGCCCGCCATGTCGAGCCAGCGGATCCGCGGGACCACGGTGAGTTCCGCGAGGAGCATGAAAAGGAGCGCGAGCTGGCCGACGGCGAGGCGCGTGTATCCGGTAGCGGGCACAGTGACGGCGCCTGACGATGTAGTGGGCCGCAAGGATGATGGCGCCGAGCACCAGAGGCATTTCCATGAGTTCCGCCCAGCGTTCGCCCACACGCGGAACGATGAGCAGAATGCGGATGGGTCCGAGGACAAAGCCAGCGGCGAAAACGAGGATGAAATAGAGCGCAGCGGCTTTCAGGCTATCTCTCATGCTTCGACTGATCTCTAAACCTGAATTCCGAAGTTAGAGATCCTTTCGCGTCACTATGACATCCTTTTGGTGCGCTCGCGACGGTCAGGTCTGAAGCACCGGATCGGACTTCGGCGAAGTTGGAAATTCACAGGCCAGGAT
>JADLBG010000375.1 GCA_020847895.1 Bryobacterales bacterium | reverse complement strand
CGCATTCGGCTTGCGGCCGAGCAGGGCTTCGACGCGGTCGAATTCTGGAATTGGGACAACAAGGACCTGCCGGCGATCAGGAAGACCGCCGCCGAGGCGGGGATTGCCATAGCAACCTTCCAATCCAATCGCGGAGGGACGCTGATCAACCCTGCCCAGAGAGAAACCTTCATCGCCGGCATTCGCGAATCGCTGGCAAAGGCACAGGAGATGCGTGTTCCCCAACTGTTCCTGCTGACCGACGAACTTGGCGAGGACCGTAGCGTGCGCTTCCGATTTCCCGAGATACCGCCGGAATCCCAACGTGAAAGCGCGCTGGAGGGCCTGAAGGAACTGGCCCGGGTGGCGGAAGCGGCCAGTGTCTCGCTGCTGCTCGAGCCGCTGAACACCTATGTCGACCATCCGGGCTACTTCCTCAACCATTCGGCACTTGGGCTGGAGTTGGTGCGCGCGGTGGGCAGTCCTCGCATCAAGCTGCTGTACGACATCTATCATATGCAGGTCATGGAAGGGAACCTGATTCCCACCCTGACGCGCAACCTGGACGCCATCGGACATATTCACGTGGCGGACTCGCCCGGCCGGCGCCAGCCGGGCACCGGCGAGATCAACTACCCCGTGGTGCTGCGTCAGTTACGGGAGTCCGGCTATAGCGGCTACATCGGCTTGGAATTCGAGCCCACGATCCCGTCCAAGGAGGCGGCCGCCCAGGCATTGGCTTTGATTAAAGGATAAAACCGTTATGAACATACCGAAAGACAAACTGATCCTGATGCTGGAGCGGATGCTCAAGGCCCGCTACTTTGAGGACCGTGTCAAAGACCTCTTCGCGGCAGGGGAACTGCCGGGTTTCGTGCACCTCTGCTTAGGGCAGGAGGCAGTCGCAGCGGGCGCCTGCACCACTCTGGAGGACGGGGATTACATCACGAGCACTCATCGTGGCCACGGACACATGCTCGCCAAGGGCGGCCAGATGAAATACATGATGGCCGAACTGTACGGCAAAGCTACCGGCTACAACAAAGGCAAGGGCGGCTCGATGCACATCGCGGCGCCGGCTTTGGGAATTCTCGGCGCGAACGGCATCGTCAGCGGCGGCATACCTCTCGCCACCGGAGCCGCCCTGTCAGCGAAGTTGCGAAAGTCCGGCCAGGTGGTGCTGTGCTTCTTCGGCGAGGGCGCCTCCAACGAGGGCGCCTTCCACGAGTCCTTGAACATCGCTGCCTCGTTCCATCTGCCGGCGATCTACGTTTGCGAGAACAACTTGTACGCCGTTGGCACCAGGCAGTCGCAGGTGCGCAAGATAGAGGATATTGCCGGCCGCGCCTCGGGGTACGGAATGCCGGGCCTGGCGATCGACGGCAACAACGTGGTGACTGTGTACGAAACCGTCAAAGGAGCTGTGGACAGGGCGCGCGCCGGAGGAGGGCCCACGTTGATCGAGTGCAAGACCTACCGCTGGCGGACCCACTTTGAAGGCGAGCCCGATACTTACAGACCGCCCGAGGAGGTGGCCATGTGGCTCAAGCGGGAGCCGATCGCGCCGTACCGGGAGTCGCTGATCGGCGAGGGTATCGTTACGGAGACGGAAGCGCGGAGCATCGAGGAGGGCGTCCTGGGTGAACTGGAAGAGGCGGTGGCGTTTGCCCGCCAGAGCCCGCCGCCGGCGCCAGAGACCGCTTTGCAGGGGTTGTGGGCCTAGAAGGAGAGAAACATGAGGAAGATTTCCTATTCGCAAGCGATCGTCGAAGCAACAGCCGAGGAGATGCGCCGGGACCCCGCCGTGGTGCTGTGGGGGATCGACATCGGACCCTATGGAGGCGCCTTTGGCGCAACCCGGGGCCTGTATGAGGAGTTCGGCCCGGAGCGTGTCATCGACATGCCGGTTTCTGAACTGGGCTATGTCGGCGCCGGGGTTGGGGCGGCGGCGACCGGTCTCCGGCCGATCGTCGAACTCCAGTTTTCCGACTGGATCACGCTGGCCTCGGACATGCTGATCAACCAGGCCGCCAAGCTGCGTTATATGTTCGGGGGAGAAATCACGGTGCCGATGGTGCTGCGGGCTCCGGTGGGTGCTTACCTTGCGGCGGGAGCGCAGCACTCTGATTCTTTCGAGTCCTTGTTTGCCTTCGTGCCGGGAATCAAAGTCGTGATGCCCGCGACAGCTTACGATGCCAAGGGGCTGCTCAAAAGCGCGATTCAGGACAACAACCTGGTCCTCTTTTTTGAGCACAAGAAGCTGTACGAAGTGAAGGGAGAGGTGCCCGAGGAGGAGTATCTGATTCCTCTCGCGAAAGCCGATGTGAAGCGGCAGGGCAAGGACGTAACCGTGGTGGCTTGGTCCTTTATGGTCACCAAGGCGCTCGCGGCTGCGGCCAGGCTGGCCCAGGAAGGGATCGAAGCCGAAGTGGTGGATCTCCGCTCGATTGATCCGCTGGATGAGGAGACGGTTTTGGACTCGGTTAAGAAGACCGGACATCTGGTGATCGTGCAGGAGGCTTGGCGGCAGTGTAGTGTCAGCTCGGAGATCGCCGCCATCGTCGCTGAGAAAGCTATCGAGTATCTGGATGCGCAGGTTGTTCGCGTCACCGCCAAAGACGTGCCCCATCCCTTTGCGCCCGTGCTGGAGAATTTCATGCTGCCGAACGAAGATGGAATTGTCGCCGCGGTGAATCAGGTTCTCGGGCGCATTTCGAGCGGGATCGCCGCGGCGTGAATCTCCTGGAGAACAAGGCCGGTATAGCCGCCGGTCACCTGCGCGGGGGGCCGGGCGCGCTATCGCTGAAGTCTGAAGTTACGCGGGGCGTGGCGGTAACTATGCTTGCGCGGTCCCCGCGGTTGTCTACGACGGGGCGAACCGGTGTTGGGGCGAAGTGGAAACAACGAACGGACGCATGGCCGCGGACGTTTCACTACGACAATTTTGAGCCAGGCGAGCAAGGCCGGGTGAAAACTCGGTTAGACTGTGGATTATGTCCAAGAAGCGGCCAGCACTCAAGAATGCGCCGGATGGATCCACCCGGCGGGATGTGTTTCAATACGCCAACTCTCTGCTCTTGCCTGCACTGTTTGGCGGCGCCGGGGCGGCAATGGCAACGGGTCCACTCAAGCCCGGCAGGGATATCTATCGCTCGATCGGCGTCGAGCCGGTGATCAATTGCCGCGGCACGTTTACGATCATCGGCGCCTCGGTGGAACTACCCGAAGTCCGGGCGGCCATGGAAGCCGCGGCGCAGCAGTTCGTGCAGTTGGACGAACTTGCTGAAGCCGTCGGCCGGAGGTTGGGCGAGTTGACTGGCGCCGAGTGGGGCATGGTGTCGGCGGGTTGCGCCGCCGGATTGAAGCATGTCACCGCCGCTTGCGTGGCCGGCGGAAATCCGGAGAAACTTCTGCGGGTGCCCGACCTGGCGGGACTCGATAAGACTGAAGTGGTTGCGCCACGCTCGGCGCGCAGCGTGTATGACCATGCGGTCCGGAATATCGGCGTCAAGATGATCACCGTGGATACCATCGAAGAACTCGAGGCAGCCTTGAGTCCGCGCACCGCCATGATCTATCTGTCGGCCGGGGGATCGGGTCCGCTTGCGCTCGAAAACGTGGCCCGGTTGGCCAAGCCGCGCGGGATACCGATTCTGGTGGACGCCGCCGCCGAGGTGCTTACCATACCGAACGTGCACTTGCAGCGCGGCGCTACCGTGGTTGCCTATAGCGGCGGCAAAGCGATCTGCGGGCCGCAGTGCGCGGGATTGCTGCTGGGCCGGAAAGACCTTCTGATGTCGGCGTGGCAGGCAAGTTCCCCGCATCACGGGCCGGGGCGGGACAACAAAGTGGGCCGCGAAGAGACGCTCGGCATGCTGGCGGCGGTGGAAGCCTGGGTGAAGCGCGATCACGAGGCCGAGTGGAAGAAATGGCTGTCCCACCTCGACACGATTGACAAGCGAGTTTCACAGATCGAGGGAATCCAGACGGCTGTGCACGAGCCGACCGGCCTTTCGAACAAGAGCCCAATGCTGTCCATCTCGTGGGATCCGGCGAAGTTGCATGTCACCGGGGAGGAGATTGCCGAAGAAGTGGCTCGCACGAAGCCGCGGATCGCGCTCGGCGCGGGCCCCATGCGGCGGCGGCGCGGCGCCGAACCCGAGCCGGAGGCGAACAAGACATCGATCAATATCACCGCCTGGATGATGCAACCCGGAGACGATAAGGTTGTGGCGGACCGGCTGTTCGAGGTGCTGTCCCGCAGCCGCGCGCCCAAGCCGGAGCCGCAGGCTCCGGCCGCCAATCTCAGCGGGCGCTGGGATGTGGAGGTAACCTACTTCAGCAGCAAGAGCCATCACACGCTGACGCTCGAGCAGAACGGCAACCATCTGCAGGGTTCGCATCAGGGGGACTTCTCGGTCCGTGATGTGTACGGCGCGATTGAAGGGGACCAGATCAAACTGCAAAGCACGGACGCCAAACCTGGAGATGTGATTACGTTCACCTTTGCCGGGACATATGCGGGAGATGGATTCTCCGGGCCGGTGTATATGGGCGAGTATCTGAATGCGCAGTTCATGGCGAAGCGGCGGCCGTTCCGGGCGGGCCGCGGCAAGATCATGATTCCGGGCGGTCCGCCGTTGGCGAACTGAGCGGCGGCTGCCGGTGGGAACCATCCCCGGCGTGCCGGAGGCGGGGCTCATCCGGGGCTTGGGTTCCCACGGTGGCAGATGATTTCGAGGTTCAGCCGGGATCCTGGTGTACGCCCTTCTGGCCGGGCGTGACGTGCTGGCTGTCGTATGTCAGGGCGAGATTCAGGCGATCCCGCACGGCTTTCTCTTTGGTGAACAAATCTGAGTTTAGAGGCATGTAGGTCGCTCCCCAAACGGACAATCTATCCATGGCCGCTCAACTTGTCAAATTTTGCTTGTAGCCGAGCAGCATGGAACTTCTCCTCCCCCACGCAGCCCGCATCGGCACGGAGCGCAGATTCGATCCCTCCACACCACTCATGGCGCCGCCTCCAGGAACCGCGCCACCAGTGCGCCGGCCTGCTCCCATTTCCGGACCTACGCCTCAAGGTGCTTCGCGCCGGCCTTGGTCAACGAGTAGAACTTCACCTTCCGGTTCGTCTCGGAAATAGCCCGCTTCGTCCGAATCCAGCCTTCCTGCTCCAAGCGGATCAACGCGGGATAGACGGCCCCCTGGCTCGGCTTCAGAGCGTCGCCCGACACCTGCTCGATGCGCCGGGCGATGCGATAGCCATTCATTTCTCCCATCGTCTCGAGTGTTTTCAGGACGAGGACATCCAATGGGATGGGGCAGGTTACCCTCCGTTTCCATTGCTTGAGGGCTGATGTTACACTCCGGATGTTGTTAAGAATCTGGCCTCAATGATCCGCCAGACCGCGACGCAAGGAGCTTTCTTACATGGCTGAAGATGACCGTACGGGGTCGACCCCGCCCATCACCCGGCGTGACATGCTGGGAATGTCCGGCAAGGCGGCTTTGGCCGGGATTGCAGCAGGCGCTGCGGCGCATGCCGCGGAAAGACGGCCTCGTATCGCCTGCGTCGTCACCTATTGGGCCGCTCCGGGATCACATGCGGACTGGATCATAACCAAGCTGCTGGACGGATATTGGTGGAAGGGCGCTCATACTCCTTCGCGGGTGGATGTTGTCTCCGTTTACATCCATCAGCTTCAAGAAAGCGGTTTGGGCCGGAAAGTGTGCCAATCGAAAGGCATTCCGATCTTTCACACGGTAAGGGAGGCGCTCACGCTCGGGGGGAAGGAACTTGCTGTGGATGGTGTTGTCCTGGTGGGAGAGCACGGGATTTACCATAGCAATCTCTTAGGGCAGAAATACTATCCGCGCTGGTGGCTCTACCAGCAGATTATCCAGGTTTTCGAGCAGAGCAAGCGCTCGGTTCCGGTCTTTAACGACAAGCACCTCTCCACGAGTTGGGACGAAGCCAAGTGGATGTTTGACAAGTCCCGTGAGCTGAACTTTCCCTTGTACGGCGGTTCCTCGATCCCGTTCTACTACCGCAAGCCCGAGATTGAACTCGATGCCGACACCCCCATAAAGGCATCGGTGGTGGCTGGAAGCGCTGGAGATGAGGGAAGCCTTTTCCATTGTGTGGACGTGCTCCAGTGTTTTGCGGAACGCCGCGCGGGCGGCGAGACAGGCATTGAGGCGGTGCAGTGCATTCGAGGGCCTGAGACATGGAAGTGGACCGAACGCAATCCCTGGGCGGGCAGCCTGCTGAATGCCGTGCGGACAAGCTTCAACCTGAAGCCGGGACACTTTCAGGAGTCCGTCCGCGAGCCAACCGTCACTATCGTGGATTATCGTGACGGGACGAAAGGGGCGGTGTATTCGGTCCACGGTGTGGGGTGGACGTATGCCGGCGACATCAAAGGGCGTAAGGACCCGACGATTATCTCGATGCTTGGCTGGCCCGGGCCATATTCTCAGTACCACGCCGCGAACGCCTTCGAGCACTGGCTTGTCGAGATGATGCTGACCAGGAAGGAGCCATACAATGCGGAGCGGCTGCTGCTGTCCACGGGGATTGTTTCGTACAACATGCAATCGAACTGGGAGAACGGCCGTTACCATGAGGTGGGACGCCGCATCAAGACGCCGTTCATGGACATGAGATACCGCTCGACACGGGGACCGCTCTTCAACACGGGGCCGCGGCCGCCGGTCATCCCATACATACGGGGTTTTGAAAAATAGACACTGCATGCGAACACGGACCACGAGCAGATATCCTTCAGCTCTCCATGTCCGTCCCGGTCTCCAGGCGCAAGCGCAACCGGCGTTTTCGGTGAGGTATCGAATGAGGGTTCAATCGGTAAACTGAAACTTGTGCCGTTGAAGGTTCGCGAAGTCATGCGCAAGCTCGAAGACGCGGGCTGGCGGTAAGTTCGCATCTCCGGCGGCCGCCGCGTTTTTCGTAGCCCTGGCGGACGCATCACGGTAGTGTCCGGCCGACCGGGAGACGACGTTCGGCCTCGGCGATCCTTGATGAGATCGAAGTTGAGTTGCCGGTTATGCAGGGGCGAATCCGCACTCAGCCAAGACTGGAGACCGGCGATAGGCAGGCTGCCGGCTTAGGGAGATCCGAAACAATACAGCGCATCCGCGGTGCGAATAAAGATTTTTCCGGCGGAGAGGGCTGGCGTGGCGAAGATCTCTTCCTGAAGATCGTTCAATTGAATCAACTCCCATTGGCGTCCCGGCCGGACGACGGCGAGCTTTCCCTCCTCGCTCGAGAAATAGAGCCGCCCTTCGGCGAGGACTGGGGAGGCGGAATAGCCGCCGAGGGCTCCCGCAATACGGCCGGACTTGACCACTTCGCCTGTCCTCGCGTCGAAGGCGGTGAGAATGCCGCCGTTCCTCACGGAATAGAGAACCTCCTGGTAGAGAAGCGGCGAAGGAATCACGCTGTCGAATCCTTTGTCGAACCGCCAGAGCAGGCGGGGCTTGCCGGTGGAAGCGGCAGATGCGAGATCAATGGCGACCAGTCCGGTGGGCCCCCGCACATGGCTGTTCCAGAGCTTCCACTTCTCCTCGTTGACCGTGCCGTCTCCATTGCCAATGTATTGACCGGCGGAAGGGAGAACATTGACGGTTCCGTATTCGTCCGGGGTAAGGATTCCATCCTTGTTTTTGTCGCTGCGTTCCAGGAGACGCGAGAAGGGCAGGTCGGTCTGATATCCGTAGCCGAAGGCATACACAGTGTCCCCGTCGATGAGGGGACTGGCCACCATGGAGGGGCTGGCTTGGGGAAAGGTGAAGGTACGCTTGCCGTCCGCGGCGCGATGGCCTCCGATCTGGTTCCCCCCGACTGTGATGATCTGGAGAGCGGCGCCTGGGCGGCGGTAGAGTATCGGGGTTCCCCAGCTTTCCGATTCTTCGCGGGCGACTTTCCAGCGCAGTTTCCCGCTTGAGGCGGAATACGCGGCGATATGGGAACCTTCCATCTGGTCCATTTGAAGAATGAGGAGGCCGCCGGCAAGGATGGGCGCGGCGCCGAGGCCCTGACTGTTCACGAATGGACCGAGGGGAATCCGCCAGCGAAGCTTGCCGGATGCGGTGTAGGAGAGCAGTCCGTAGTCTTTGAAGAAGACATAGACGTTGGCTCCGTCCGTGACGGGGGTGATGGCGGCCGGATGGTTGAGCCGATTGACGCCCTCCTTGTGGATGAGAGGCACTGATCGCTCCCAGAGGAGTTTGCCGGTGAACCGGTCGAAGCACTGGGAGTAGAGAGTTTGGCTCTCGAAGCCGGTAAGAAACACGTGCTTGCTGGTGAGAACTGGTGAGGACTTGCCGGAGCGGACGGGGGTGCGCCAAACGAGGTTCTTCGTACGGCTGAATTCGACGGGGAAGCCGCCCGCCGTCGAGATGCCCTGGCCGTTGGGACCGCGGAAGCGCGACCAGTCCTCTGACCGGACCAGCGATGACAAGAGGACTAACACAGCGATTCGAAGGCCTGACGCCGCGCGCATGAATGCGAGTCTAGCGTAACTTCATGGTCCGCGCCGCTGGCAGTGACATCGCGCCGGAAGCGAATGGCCGAGTCCGTGCCCCAAGCCGGCGAGTGGCCCATTGTTTCCGGTTTCGAGCCCGCCTCGGTCACAGTTACTCGCGCCCCGGCTTAAATATTCCTTGACGCGTATATGCCGATAGAAGTATATTACTCCAGATGGACTCCGCGTTCGAAGTCATTGCCGAGCCGAACCGGCGCGCCATATTGAGCCTGCTGGTCTCGTCGCAACATTCAGTTGGAGAGATCGAGCGTCAGCTTGCCATGCCGCAGCCGGCCGTCTCCAAACACCTGCGAATTCTGCGCGACGCCGGCTTCGTGGAATCCACAGTGGATGCCCAGCGCCGTGTCTACCGGCTAAGGCCTGAACCACTTCAGGAGGTGGATGCGTGGCTGGCCCAATTTCGCCGGTTCTGGTCCGCTCGCGTGGATGCTCTTGAACGGCGCCTCGAGGAGATGGATGAACCCACGCCAAAGCAAAGGAAGACAAGGAGGAGACGATGAACAATCGCGAAGAGTACTCGCCGGGCCAGGCCGCGGGGGCACAGGTACGAAAGGACGGAGAAAAGTGGACGCTTATTCTCGTCAGAGAACTCCGCCATTCGCCGGAAAAAATCTGGCAGGCGCTGACCGACCCGGTGCATGTGCGCGAGTGGGCGCCTTTTGAGGTCGAAGGGAACCTGGGCGCCGTTGGAACGGTGAAGCTCACCTGGGTCGGAGCGCCAACGCCGATCGAAACAAGAGTGACGCGGGCCGATGCTCCCAGGGTGCTTGAGTACGGCGACAATCGCTGGGAACTCGAAGCGATTGGTAGCGGCACGCGCCTGACGCTGTGGTCAAAGATCGATCGCCGGTTCGTCGCGTGGGGCGCCTCCGGCTGGCACATTGCTTTCGACGTTTTGGACCGGTTCCTGGGCGGAGTTCCCATCGGCCGCATCGCCGGCCCGGAGGCCATGAAGTTTGACGGGTGGCAGCGACTGGTCGCGGAGTACGCCAAGTTGTTCGAGGCGGAAATGCCAGGGTGACCTTCCAGGCGGCTCCGCGCCGCACATAGCCGAGGCCGCAAAACTATTATTCAACAGGGGATGCCGGGTCATGAAGAACAAGAAAAAGGCGTTGTCATCAGAACAACAAAAAGAACTGCTCGAAACATTGAAAGCCCGTTTCGAGAAAAACAGGAATCGCCATCAGGCCGTCGAGTGGGCCAAGGTACAAGCGAGGCTGGAAGCCGGAACTGAAAAGCTGTGGTCACTCAGCGGAATGGAAACGACCGGCGGTGAACCGGACGTCGTTAGTCACGATAAGAAGACGGGCGAATACATTTTCTATGATTGCTCAGCGGAGAGCCCCGGTGGCCGCAGAAGTCTCTGTTACGATCGTGAAGCGCTGGAGTCAAGGAAAGAACATAAACCAGGAGACAACGCGGTTGACATGGCAGCCGCCATGGAAATTGAGCTCTTGACGGAAGAGCAATATCGCGAGTTGCAGAAACTCGGCGAGTTCGATAGAAAAACGTCGAGCTGGGTGAAAACGCCGCCTGCTATCCGAAAACTCGGCGGCGCCCTCTTCTGCGATCGCCGCTACAATACTGTCTTCGTGTATCACAACGGGGCGGAATCTTACTATGCGGCCAGGGGCTTCCGGGGGTGGCTGAGGGTCTGAATTTTGCAGGCCGCCACACGAATCAGCCGCTCACTCCGTCTGCCCCAGCCACCCGCGAACCCTCCTGACGCGCCCGCAGTCGCCCGCCATCACTCCAGGCGAAGTGTGATCATCGGGTCTACCCTGGAGGCCCGCAGCGCCGGGATCAGGCTTGCAAGCGCGGCAGCCACAACCAGCACCAGCGCCGCCGCGGCTATGCTGACAGGGTCCGCCGGACTGACGCGATACAGCAGAGGCGCGATCAGCCTGGCCGCCGGCAAGGTGATCGCGAGCCCGGCGGCGATTCCCGACAGGGTCAGCAACAGCCCTCGTCCGAGCACCATCCGGAGCACTTCTTCAGGGCTGGCTCCGAGCGCCATGCGAATACCGATTTCACGGGTCCGCCGGCACACCGCATATCCCATGACTCCGAAAAGGCCCACACTGGCAAGCAGCACGCAGATGCCGCCGAGCACCCCGAGAAAGAACGAAGCCACCCGCGGCCCGAACCAGGCAGCGGAGATGTATTCGGAAAGGGGCATGACCGTCAGGCCCGCCGAGTTCGGATCGATGGCCGACATCTCGCGGCGGACCACGGGGACGAACCCGCGCGCATCGCCGCCGGTCCGGGCATAGAGGGCCACGCCGCCTTCACCGCTGGCGCCGTGTACCTGGTCGAAGGACATATAGAAGTAAGGCTGCGGTGTTTCTGATAGGCTCAGGTACTTGCTGTCCTTCACCATCCCCACAATGGTGAACGCTTTGCCGGAGATGAGCACCCGGCGCCCCACCGGGTCGCGTGCGTCGAAAAAGCGGCGCGCGAAGGATTCGTTGACGATCATGACGCGGGGCGCCTTTTCGTTGTCCTCGGCCCTGAAATCGCGTCCGGCGAGAAGCGGCACCCTCAGCAGGCCGAAGTATCCGGGCGACACCGAGGCATGATGCACATCCAGGTTTTCGCCGGGTCTCGGCGCATACCCTTCCACCATCACTTCGGTCCATCTTCCCAGCCCGAAGCCGAGCGGGATCGAGTCGGAATAAGCCGCGCCCGTCACCCCTGGCCTGGCGAGCAGGCGCTCGCGGACCTGCCGCGAGAACTTCTGCTCCTCGCCGGCAGTGTAGTTGTTCGTGGACAGAAAAAGACGGCACACCGTTACGTTGCGAGGGTCGAAACCTGGCGGAGTGCTCCGCAAGCCGTGAAGACTGCGGAGAAACAATCCGAGCGTCACAAGACCCGCCAGAGTCAGGGCCACTTCGGATACGACAAGCAGCCCGGAGATGCGCCGCGAGCGCCCACCCCGCGTATTGCTTCTTCCTCCCTCCTTCAGACTATCCACTACGCCATGCCGCGCCGGATGAAGCGCGGCCGGAAAACCGGAGATCAGGGCGGAGGCCAGGCAGATCAGAGCGGCAAAAAGGAACACCCGGCAGCTTGAGTGGGCGTCAAGGTACACCGGCAATCCCGTAGGCGGCACAAGATAGTTGAGAACGTTTTGCGACCACAGAGCGAGAGGAAACGCCGCAAGCGTCGCCAGAACGGCCAGCAGCAGGCTTTCCGAAATCAACTGGCGGCTCAACCGCCAGGGGCTCGCGCCGAGGGCGGCGCGGATTCCGAACTCCGTCTGCCGGGCTGTGGAACGAGTCAGTAGCAGATTGGCGACATTGGCGCACGCGATCAGCAGCACGAGTCCGCAGGCCGCGCCGAGGATCGCCATGGGAGACGCCAGGATACCCGATAGTCCGGACTGTGCCTTCCAGATGGGCACGATGCGGGCGCCAATCCCCTCATTGGTCTTCGGAAAGGCCCGGGCAAGTCGCGCGGCAACGCTCGCCGCTTCGGCATTTGCCTCCGATACACTGGCACCGGGTCTGAGCCTGACGATGGCCCTGAAGCGGCGCGCATCGCGCTCGCGTTCTCCCGCCAGCGGCGCCGGAACCCAGCCGTCAAAAGCAATCCCGGGAATGCCGCCGTGAAACTCCGGAGGCCCTACGCCGACGATGGTCACGCGGCGGCGGTTGATATGTACGGTGCGGCCGAGAACGGACGGGTCACTCCGGAAATAGTGCCGCCACAGTCGGTAGCTGATGACTGCCGTGAACCCTTTGGCCCTGTCGCCGTATTCATCGCGGGCGAACGTGCGGCCGAGGACTGGCTTTACTCCCAGCGCGTCGAAGTAGTTTCCGGAGACCAGTTCGAACCATGCCGAATAAGCGTTCTCTCCGTCGCCCACCGAGACCGGAGCCTGTTGATTCAGCGCCAGTGCTGAAATGCTTCGGAGGCTCTCCTGGAAGTCCCGGGAGTCGGCATATGAAATGTTAGGAGCCTCGATGCCGCCGGCACGGACGGATTCAAGCACGGCAAGCCGTCCGTCGTCCGCGGCGCCGCGGAACGGGTGTAGGCCCATGCCGTCGATCCAGCCAAAGACAGTGGTAGTGGCGGCAATGCCGAGCGCCAGAGTCAGCACTGCGACCGCCGTCAGGCCCGGGGTGCGCCGAAGGACGCCCGCCGCGTACCGTAGATCTTCAAGCACGCTCCGCATTTGATTTCACTTCGCAAGCAAGTTAGCTTCCGAACTCAAATGTTTGATTCTATTCAACGGGAAAGGTCGGGCCGGGTGTCACTTCTGGAGCGAGGCGTCCGAAAATGGGACGCCAGTGTGGCACAGCCGTGCCGGCGGCGCGCGGCACTTGTCAGAATTGCTTCCAGCTAACGCCGGGTTCGGACATGCAGCGCTCTTGGAGCGTGTCCGGATTCACCTGGCAACACGATCGCCGGATGTTCGATATCATCAAAGGCGCCGTTCACCAGACGGTGATCCAAATGCTCTACTTCATAACCAAACGCACCCGGAAGACGGCCCGGGTATTGCTCACGATTGGAATGACCGTCCTGATGGCTCCTGCCGGGCAGAACTATAAGCAATGGGCCGACTATGGCGGAGGACCCGACTCCTCCCACTACGTTGAGTTGGACCAGATCAACAAGTCCAACGTGGGCCGGTTGCAGGTCGCGTGGACTTATCCCACCGGAGACAACAAGGCGTACCTGTTCAATCCGGTCATTATCGATGACGTCATGTATGTCCTGGCGAAAAACAGTTCGCTGGTTGCATTGGACGCCGCCACTGGCAGGGAGATCTGGATCCATGAAAACCTTCCCGGGCTTTCCACGCGGGGAATCGCATACTGGGAAAGCAAGGATCACAAAGACAGGCGGTTGATCTTCGCAATCAATGACTACCTGGAGGAGATCGATGCCCGGACAGGGAAGTCGATTCTGAGCTTCGGCGCGAAGGGGCTTGTGGACCTGAGGGAGGGGCTGGGCCGGGATCCCCGCTCGATCCATCGCATTCAGACCGATACTCCCGGCCGTGTTTTCGAAGACCTGATTTTGTTGGGGTCCACGCCGGGCGAGGCCTATCTTTCGCCGCCGGGCGACATTCGCGCCTACAACGTGATAACGGGCAGGCTGGTGTGGACGTTTCACACGATTCCGCACCCTGGCGAGTCCGGTTATGAGACTTGGCCCAAAGATGCGTGGAGATACTCGGGAGGCGCGAACACGTGGGGGGAGATTACGGTGGATGTGAAGCGGGCGATCGCCTACTTTCCCACGGGATCACCGACCTACGATTACTATGGAGCGGACCGGATTGGGACGAACCTGTACGCAAATTGTCTGCTGGCATTGGATGCGCGCACGGGAAAGAGGTTGTGGCATTTCCAACTGGTGCACCACGATTTGTGGGACTATGACACAACCGCGGCGCCGCAACTGCTCACCGTGAGGCACGACGGAAAGCTCGTGGATGTGGTTGCGCAGTCGAGCAAGCAGGGTTTCCTCTATGTGTTCGATCGGGTGACCGGGAAACCGTTGTGGCCGATCGAGGAGCGGCCGGTACCGAAGAGTCTGATGCCCGGCGAGCAGGCGTGGCCGACGCAGCCGTTCCCCACCGCTCCGCCTCCCTTCGCGCGCCAGAAAATCACCCCCGGCGATGTGAACCCGTATATCCTCACGCCCGAGGAACGCGCCGCATGGAAGGACCGGATCGCCGGTATGCGCAACGAAGGCATCTTCACGCCGCCCGGATTGACGGAGACGATTTCGATGCCGGGAGCACGCGGGGGTTCGAATTGGGGGAGCGGCGCGGTGAACCCGGCGAAAGGATTGATGTACCTGAATTCGCAGGACTGGCCGACCATCTACAAGCTGAGTCTCGAAGATCCGCTGGGGAAGCGCACCAAGGCTACCGGCCCGAAGGCCGTCTATGCGGAAAGGTGCCAGGTGTGCCATGGGGTGGATGGCGTGCGCACGGGATCCGGTCCGCCGCCGCTGGCAGCGATCGGCAAACGTGTCGCGTTTGACTCGTTCCGCCGCACCGTCCGCTCCGGGAAGGGAGAAATGCCCGGGTTTCCGGATTTGGATGGCAGGGCCGCGAAGCGCTTGTTCGACTATCTGGACAGCCTGGAGCCGGCCGGGGCGCCGGAAGGACAACCGGCGGCGAAGCAGGTCGGGCGAGGACCGGTGGTCGCCTCCGGCGGAGCGCCGGGCGGCCTGGAGATGCGCCAAGAGGACCCAAATCCGTACACTCCGCTCGGTGGTCCGCCTTATCCGCCGGGCACAGACACGCCTCGCGTTCGTTACTACACGAACTGGGGCCTCTATCCGGACCAGCCGTATATCGTCGGTCCGCCATGGTCCTCGGTGGTGGCATATGACCTGAATGCCGGAACCATCAAATGGAAAGTTCCCCTGGGCCAGGATGCCGAGGCAGCCGCGCAGGGCGCCCGCGGCACAGGGGCGTTCATGGCCGAACACCACGGGATGATCGTGACGTCGGCGGGGCTGATTTTCATCGCCGCCAGCGACGGCAAACTCCGCGCGCTCGACGAGGAGACGGGCAAGGTCTTGTGGAGTTTTTCCTTGCCCGCGGCTTCCGAGGGGATCCCCGCGATGTACGAGGTTGGAGGGCGGCAATACCTGGTGGTTTCGGCGAGTTCGAACGTCAACACCGGAGGCGGGCACCCGCGCCGCGGCGGAGCAACCGAGGCCGTGCGCACGGATCTGCCGAGAGGCTACATTGCGTTTGCGCTGCCAAAGAAATAGTGCGCTCGGGTGGGCGCCACAACAGGCCCGGTTTGGTGTAGCTTGCATCGTGGGGAGAGCGGCAGCTACGCGACAAGCGGGGATTTGCGGATAGGATTATACTGGCACCAACTGGGGGACTCGAAGGAGTTTCCCGGAAAAAAGGCTGACAATGCAAGCGGTAGCGGAGTTGGCAAGCATTCGTCTTAACTAGACAACTACGTACGGTTTGCTTGTCGCCGGAAAGGTAAGCAGCAAGAATGCAGCTTAAATATCGCAATGCATTTATATTCTCTTTGTGCGTTCTAGTTGTAATCGGGACTGCGCATCTGATGGGCAGCGGCGCCGCTCCGCCGCTCACAACTCACGACAAAGCCTACTACGCGGACCAGAGGATGGTGAACTTCGTCCGTCCCGGTCTTGTTTTCAAGATCACAGGCGCCGACATCGCTACTGACGGCACGGTGACGGCGCGCTTCAAGGTAACCGACCCGAACGGTCTGGGTCTGGACCGGCTTGGGATGACGACACCCGGCGCGATCAGCATCAGTTTTCTGATGGCTACGATTCCGGCGGGCGCGACACAATACACCTCTTACATCACAAGGCAGAGGACGGATGCCGCTTCCGGACGAACCGCGACGCAGGCAACCGGCGAAAACAACGGAACCTTTACCCAGGTGGGAGACGGCGAGTACACGTACAAGTTCGCAAACAAGGCGCCGGGGAACATCGACCGCGCGGCGACGCATGTGATCGGCATGTATGGGAGCCGCAACCTGACGGATTTCGACATGGGAACCAGCCGCGACGACGACGTTTTTCTATTCGTTCCGAACGGCTCCGCGGTGGCGGTGACGCGGGATGTGGTGCGGACGGAGACATGCAACAAGTGCCACGATCCGCTGTCGGCGCACGGCGGCAACCGGCGGAGCGTGGGGTTGTGCGTGATCTGCCACCAGCCGCAAACATCCGATGCGGTGACTGGAAACACGGTGGATTTCAAGGTGATGATCCACAGGATCCACACGAGCAAGAACCTTCCCAGCGTCGCGGCCGGGGGGAAGTACCGCATAGGCAACACGGATTTTTCGGACATCGGATTTCCCGCTTATCCGGATACGCGCAACTGCGAAGTCTGCCATGATCAGTCGAGCAGCGCGGCGCAGAAGCAAGCCTACTTGAAGCCGACCCGCGCGGCATGCGGATCCTGTCACGACGACGTGGACTTCGCCACCGGGAAGAACCACATCGATCAGGCGCTGACGAGCGACGCTCAGTGCGCCGCCTGCCATGTTCCGCAAGGAGAACTGGAGTTTGACGCTTCGGTCAAAGGCGCGCATACGATCGCGCGGTTCTCCCGGGACCTGCCGGGAGTGGTTTTCGAGATTCTTGACGTGACCGGCGCCACAGCCGGAGGGAAGCCGGCGGTGACGTTCTCGGTGAAGGACAAGAAGGGAAATCCACTCGACGCGGCGAAGATGGACCAGCTGCGGCTGTATGTGAATGGCCCCACCACGGACTATTACGGCATCCCGCCATCGGAGGACGTAAGGAACGCTTCGGCGCGGGGTGGCGGCGTGTATGCGTGGACCCTGACCAACGCGCTGCCGGCAAGCGCCAAGGGCACATTCGCCGTGGGCATTCAAGGCTATAAGAATGTCACACTGCTTCCGGGGCAGCGTAAGGAGCAGGTGGCGCGGGATATCGGTGTGAACAAAGTGAAGTACTTTTCCGTGGACGGGTCCCCCGTGACGGCGCGCAGGAAGGTGGTGGACACGTCGAAGTGCAATGTCTGCCACGTGTCCCTGCAACTGCACGGCGGATCGCGCAACCAAACCGAGTACTGTTCTCTTTGCCACAACCCGGGCGGGTTCACCACCGGGGCGAATCAGGCCGGCATCGCGCTTTCACAATTCATTCACCGCATTCACACGGGCGAAGATCTTTCTTACGATTTCATCTTCGGCAATACGAACTTCCGGGAAGAGGTGAAGTACCCCGGCGACCGGCGCAATTGTGACAAGTGCCACGTTAACGACAGCGAGCAACTGCCGCTGCCGGAGACGAATCGCGACGTGCAGAATCCGGGCGGATATGTGAGTCCGTTGGGACCGGCCACGGCGGCCTGTACGGGTTGCCATACCGCGATTCAGACGACTTCGCACGCGCTGGGGGCGACCACACGGCTGGGCGAAAGTTGTGCCGTGTGCCATGGTCCGAACGCTGACTTTTCAGTGAACCGGGCGCATTCGCGCTGAGTTCGCGAAGTAGCGGGAAGGAAATAGGCGCGCCCCTGTAGGAGCGCGCCTACCCTACTCCGAAGCGTGATAGCGGCGCTGGAAATCCGCAATGGCCGGGCTTTGCCGGCGGCGATAGAATGGCCACATGACAAAGCCCCGGATGGCAACCGCCCTGGCCCTGGCAATTGTAGCAGCAGGGGCGGTTTGGATGAGCGCCCAACAGCCGTCAACAACCAATGAAGCGCAGCGCGCGGCGCAGGACCGGGCGTATGGGGGAGCGTGGGCGTCCGAGCCCGGCGGCACGCCGGAGGAAGAATTGTGGGAAGTGCTGGTGCTGATGGGGGTGGGCGACCGTGATCCGGCGGCATGGGATGGCAGCCTGCGGATTTCCGCGGGCGACATTTGGAACCTGAAAGGATATCGTTTCGAGCTGCCGGACCGTGTCTTGCCGCAGGGTGGCTGGGTGGCGCGGACCAAGGTGGAACAGATTCTCTCGAGTTCTCCCGTGGAGGGCGCAGCGGCAAGAAGCAGGATGGTGTTGCCCAAAGGGCTGTTGATCCGGGGGCGCGGCACGGATGCGACGCGCCTGAGCGTGCAGACCACGCAAGGCGCATGCGAATTTGCGCCGATGGCGCTGGGCGTGACGAAGTGCCTGGGCGGGAGGATGGAAGTGAGGCGCGTGCCCGCGGAGACGGACCTTTCGGGCACAATGCTGCGGCAGCACGATTTCCCGGCCTTGGGCGCAGGCGCGGACGGCACAATCTTCGCGGTCTGGTCGAGCTATCACGACCGGCGGGAGGAGTTGAACTTCCGCCGCTATCAGAACGGCCAGTGGACACGGCTGATCAATGTGGGGCATGCGTGGGAGGATCTGTGGCGTCCACAGGCGGCGACGGATTCGAGCGGCAAGGCATGGCTGATCTGGGCAGAGCAGACGGACGGCAATTGGGACATCTGGGCGATGCCGTGGCTCGACAACGAATGGGGTTCGAAGGTGAAGGTGAGTGCGGACGCAACGCCCGATATCGAGCCCGCGGTGTCGCGGGTGCCTGACGGGACGATCTACGTGGTGTGGCAGGCGCTGGCTGGGCGCGTGTCACAGATCCGCATGCGCTACCTGAAGGCCGGCAAATGGTCCGAGGTTCTAAAGGTAACGGATTCGGAGCACGATGACTGGCTCCCGGCGGTAGCGGCCGGGAGCGATGGAAAAGTCTGGATCGCCTGGGACCGGTATAACACGAGCTACGACGTGTATGCGCGCAGTTACATGCCGGGGGCCGGGTTTTCGGGGGAAATAGCGCTCGCTGCCTCGCCGCGGTTCGAGGCGTACGCGACGGTGGCCGTCGATGCCGGCAACCGGCCGTGGGTGGCGTGGGAGACGGATGCGGAAAATTGGGGAAAGGATCTGGGCTGGGCGCTGGGGAAGAATGCTCCGGGGAAGCCGCTGGGCGGACCGCGCAGCATCGAGGTGGTGGGCCTGGACGGGCAAGAGTGGAAGGCATCCCCGCCGGTGCGGTTCGACGATACGCTGGAGCGCGGCAGTTCGAGCGTGAGCGACCCGTTGCTGACTGTC
This sequence comes from Bryobacterales bacterium, assembly GCA_020847895.1. GTDB lineage: Bacteria > Acidobacteriota > Terriglobia > Bryobacterales > Bryobacteraceae > CADEFT01. The sequence continues at coordinate 8,303 of JADLBG010000375.1, read as the reverse complement.
GATCCCAACGGCAACCTTTGGCTTGCTCTGAAGCGGCGCTACAGCCGTCTGGGCTATCGCCCGAGCACCTATTGGGAGACATACCTGACCCGGCTTGACGGCGCGCGGTGGACGGAGCCGGTGCTGCTGCCCAATAGCTGGACCCGCAAAAGCACGCGCATGAGTCTGGCGGCGGCGAAGGGAAGGTTGTGGGCTTTCTGGCCATCGGAGAGCCGCGAGTATGATTTCGCGAGCCGGCCGGGAGCGGCGAGGGTGATCGCGGGGTCGATGCCGCTGCCGGCGGCGGGTGCGGCGCCGGTATTGCAGCCGCGAGTGACGCCGCCGGCGTCCGCGGCGGCGACAAGCGAGGCGCGGGACGTGGCAGCGATCCGCGCGCACCGGGTCACGGTAGGCGGCGCACAGTTGCGAATCGTGCGCGGCGATTTGCACCGGCACACGGAACTCTCGCAGGACGTTGGTGGCGTCGACGACGGCACTCTGCCGGAGTTCTACCGCTACATGATCGACGCCGCGGCGATGGACTTCGGGGCATCCACCGACCATCAGGGCGGAGGCACGGACTACTGGAATTTCATCACGCAGAAGATGACGGACATGTACCACTTCCCGCGGCGCTTCGTGACGCTGTACGCATACGAGCGCAACCTCGGGAACCCGTTCGGGCACCGGAACATCATCCATACCCAGCGGAATTACCGGGTGATCCCGTTCTTCCAGCGGATCGATCCGAAGTTCATGCTGCCGGACAGTCCGGACGGCGAACTGCTGACGTTCAATAGCGCGAGTTTCGGCGGGGGGATCCGCAACGACACATATCTCCTTTATGAAGAGCTGCGCAAGGACGGCGGGCTTTCGATTCCGCACACCTCGGCGACGAACAGCATGGGAACCGACTGGAAGGACAAGAGCGACCCGAAACTGGAGCCGGTGGTCGAGATCTATCAGGGGGCGCGGTACAGTTCCGAGGCGCGAAACGTGCCGCGCGGGGTTCACGACGGGGAGGAAAAGAAAATGCCTGGGGGGTATCAGGAGGCCGGTCTGGTGTGGAACGCCTGGAAGAAGGGATACCGCCTGGGGGTGATCTCGAGTTCCGATCATTATTCGACGCACATCTCCTACGCGATGGTGTATACGCCGGCGATGAGCCGGCAGGCGATCTTCGACGCGATCGGCAAACGGCATACTTACGGAGCCACCGACAATATCGTGCTGGAGTTCTGGATGGGCGACCACTTCATGGGCGACGATTTCACGGCCGCGGCGCCGCAGAAGATCCGTGTAAAGGTGCGGGGTACGGACGCGGTGGAGGCGGTGCACCTGATTCGAGATGCGGCGTATATTTACAAGGTGTCGCCGGGCAAGCGCGACGTGGACTTCGAGTATGCGGACAAATCGGCCCGCGCGGGCGAGCACTGGTATTACGTGCGCGTGGAGCAGAAGAATGGTGAGTTGGCGTGGTCGAGTCCGATCTGGGTGCGATACCGTTGATGCAGATTGCTTCGATCGATGCGGCTCTTTACCGGCTCCCCCTGCCGCGGGCTTTCTCGGACTCGACTCATGCGTCGTTGCTCACGTCATCGAAGGCATCGTCTGCGCGTTCGTCTTGAATGCCTCCGTCGAACCCATGGGCGGCATCCGCGATCACCTGAACGAATGTGTTGTACGTGGACGCTTGCCTGCATCACGTATTCCTCCATCACGTCCCGAACAATGCGCCGCGGCTTTCGGCGATACACAAAATCAACACCAAGAAAAATATCACTGGAAGTGTTCTTATAAACACCAGATTTGCATTCCGCATTGCGACTTCCCCCCCCTCCCAGCCGCATGAAACTTGGAACACTGCCTTAAATCTCTGCGAGCTCTGCGCCTCTGAGCGACCCGATAACCTTCCACGCCACCGCACAGCACGAAGGACGCAACCTGCCAGTCACGCCGTTCCCCATTTTATTTTCTCCCTGGTTTCAACCACTTTCCTCAATCATTCTCTGCGATAACCATCAGGTCAGCTACTCTGAAACCGGAAAAGGTCACGCCCCTTCTTCCACATCCCAGGAGGTTTTCCCATGCTCGACTCGCTATTCAATAAATCCCGCGCCCAAATCAACCGCGAAAATGCGCGCAAATCCACCGGCCCCCAAACCCCCGCCGGCAAAGCCGCTTCCAGCCGCAACGCTCTCAAGGAAGGCTTCTCCGCCTCCTTCGCCATCGTCGCCCCCGAAGACCGGCAATGCTACGACGAATTCCTTGTCAATCTCCGCGACGAACTCCACCCGCAAGGCGTCCAGCAGGAAGACCTCTTCCGCCGCGTCAGCCTCGCGTCCTGGAACATCCGCCGCATCGAAAAACTCACACTGGCTCTCTATGAGGAGCAGGGCCTTGACCCGCTCGCCTCCGACGACCCAGCCACAGTCACCAGACTGGAACGCTATACCCGCCACCAGACCCTCAATGAGCGCTCCTACTATCGCGGTGTCAAACAACTTCGCCTCCTCCAAAACGACCGCGCCGCGGACGCCCAACCCGCTCCACCCCCGCCACTGCCGGACCTGGAGGAAACAGGAAGCCATCCTGCCGCCGACCCGCCCGCCGTCTGCCCCGATTCAGCAGCCAATCCCGACCCGGAAGCCCATGATTCCAAATGCGACAAAACGAAGCCGGACCTCATGCTGGAATGCCCCCCTCAAAACGAGCCGGCGAACCAAGCCGCCCCGGAACCTAAGCCTGAAGAGCCCGACCCTGTCTACAATCCCAACCGGTTCTACCTGATTCTCCGCTGACTCTGCGACACCGGGCACTCCTTCTTCATCAGGTGCTCAACCAGAGCTTGCACGGGGCGAGGTTGCCGGGGCGCCATGCCGTAGGCCGCCGTGTCGACTTGTTTTCCCGAACCGGTTACGCCGGCACGGGGTGGCATTACCAGAAGATGATATTGAGAATCGCCACCAACCCCAGGATCACTACGCCCAGCGGCCCGGGGCGTTCGAACCACGGGATGGCCTCGGCCTCCGGTTTCGGCGTAAGGGAATAGACGAGGCCCTTCAGTTCGCCTTCCGGTTTCGGGGCGCTCAGGCGGCTGACGGCGATGGTGATGAGGAAGCAGGCCGCCCATGCCCAGGTGGCGGTCCAGAAGTTTTGCGCCATCTCGGAAGGGTAGGTATGCAGGACCGTGAGCCAGCCTCCTTTGATGCCGGAAATGGAGCCTTTGGGCAGGGTGAGGCCGTGGTGGAGGGCGGCGGCGGCGGTGCCGCACAGTAAGCCGGTGAAGGCGCCGTGTCCGGTGGTGCGCTTGGAGAACATGCCCAGCAGGAATGTGGCGAAGAGGGGCGCGTTGACGAAGGCGAACACCAACTGGAGAAAATCCATGATGTTGTTGAAGCGTGTGGCGAGGTAGGCCGCGAGGACGGAGGCGACGATGCCGAAGATGGTGGCCATGCGGCCCATCCAGAGGTAGTGGGCATCACTGGCGTTCCTGCGGATGTAGGACTGGTAGATGTCGTAAGTCCAGACGGTGTTGAAGGCGGTGACATTGCCGGCCATTCCGGACATGAAGGAGGCGAGAAGGGCAGTGAGGCCGAGGCCGAGCATGCCGGGCGGGAAGTAATGGCCGAGCATGAGGGGGATGGTCATGTCGTAGTTGAGGGAGCCGTCGGGTTTGGGGGGCAGGTGGAATCCGTTGGAGGCCTGCGAACCGGTGAGGGCGATGGCGATCATGCCGGGCAGGATGACGAGGAAGGGGAAAAGCATCTTGGGAAACGCCGCGATCAGCGGCGTACGGCGGGCGGCGGCCATGGATTTGGCGGCCATGGCGCGCTGGACGACGAGGAAGTCCGTGCACCAGTAGCCGAAGGAGAGGACGAATCCGAGTCCCATCACCATGCTGAACCATTCGACGCCTAGCGGATTATCGGCAGTGTTGCCGAGGTGGCGCCAGGCGGAGGTGAAGGCTCCCGGGGCGAAGCCGCGGGAAGTGGACACGGCTTGCAGTCGTACCACGAGTTCGTCCCAGCCGCCAACATCTTTGAGCCCGAGAAAGACGAGCGGAAGGAAGCCGGCGACGATCAGAAAGAACTGGAGGACCTCATTGTAGATGGCGGAGGTAAGGCCGCCGAGGAAGATATAGCAGAGGACGATGAACGCGGAGAGCCATATGGAGGCGCTGAAATCCCAGCCGAGCAGGGCCGTGAGGAGGATGCCCATCGCGTAAAGGGAAATGCCGGAGGAAAACACGGTCATGGCGGCGAAAGTAATGGCGTTGAGGCCGCGGGTTTTCTCATCGAAGCGGAGTTTTAAGTACTCCGGCACGGAGCGGGCGCGCGAGCCGTAGTAGAAGGGCATCATGAAAACGCCGACGAAGACCATGGCAGGCACGGCTCCCACCCAATAGAAATGGCTGGTGGCGATGCCGTACTTGGCGCCGGAGGCGGCCATGCCCATTACCTCCTGCGCGCCGAGGTTGGCGGAGAGGAAGGCGAGTCCGGTGATCCAGGCGGGGATGGAGCGGCCGGAAAGGAAGAAGTCAGTGGAGGTGCGCATGTAGCGCTTGAGGGCGAAGCCGATGCCGATGACGAAGCAGAGGTAGGTGGAGAGGATGAGGTAGTCGACGGGGGCTAATGAGATTCGGAACATTGGGAACTATTGTAAGCGAGGGAGGGGAAAGTTGACGCTGGCGGAGCGGGCATGATAGAAAGAGCGCGTACTGAATCGTTAAAGTAGAGGAGTTCTCATGAAACGCTCTCCGTGGAGCCTGGCCGCGTGCGCAGTGCTGGTGGTTTGTCTGGCCGCTTGCGGCCGGAAGACTCAGGAGGCGGCGGAACTCCCTGACCAAACCCCGCGGGCGCTGAAGAAGTTCGATGAGAACAAGTTCGGCATGTTCATCCACTGGGGCCTCTATGCTATCCCGGCCGGGGAATGGAAGGGGCAGTATATTCGCGGCATCGGGGAATGGATCATGAACCGCGCGAAGATCCCGGTGAAGGAGTACGAGCAACTGGCGAAGCAGTTTAACCCGGTGAAGTTCAACGCCGGGGAGTGGGCGCAGGTGGCCAAGGACGCGGGCATGAAGTACGTGGTGATTACCTCGAAGCATCATGATGGCTTCGCCATGTACGGGTCGAAGGCTTCGAAGTACAACATCGTGGACGCGACTCCGTTCGCTCGCGATCCGATGAAGGATTTGTCGGCGGCGTGCGCGGCGGACGGGCTTGGGTTCGGTTTCTACTATTCGCAGGACCAGGACTGGCATGAGCCGAACGGGCGCGGCAACACGTGGGATTTTCCTTCGGAGCGCAACTCGCGGGAATACCTGCAAAACAAGGTGATGCCGCAGGTGAAGGAGATTCTGACGGGATACGGGCAATTGAGCCTGATCTGGTTCGACACGCCGGGCATGCTGTCCGATCAACAGGTGACGGACCTGCGGCGGATGGTGAAGACGCTTCAGCCGATGTGCCTCATCAATAGCCGTATCGGGCACGGCAAGGGCGACTATCTGCAAACGGGGGACAATGCGATTCCCATCCAGGTGTACTCGAAGACGAAGTGGGAAGTTCCGGCGACCTTGAACGACACCTGGGGGTTCAAGAAGAATGACCACAACTGGAAAGATCCGGCGGATTTGATCGCGAAGCTGGCCGATATTGTTTCGAAGGGCGGAAACTATCTGCTGAACGTGGGGCCGACGGCGGAAGGCCTCATACCGGAGGAGAGCCGGAGCATCCTGCGAACCATCGGGAAGTGGCTGGCGGTGAACGGGGAGTCGATTTACGGCACGTCGGCGAGTCCGTTCTATTTCCCGGATATTACGTGGCGATGTACGGTGAAGCCGGGGAAGGTGTATCTCCACCTGATCAACTGGCCCGGGCGCGCCTTCCGCTTCGAGGGCCTCGAAAGCGAAGTGAAGAAGGCGTACTTCCTGGCGGACGGGAAGGATGTGCCCTACAAGCGCGAAGGGAACACGCTCGCATTCACGATGCCGGAGACCCCGGTGGATCCTTATGACAGCGTGCTGGTACTCGACATTGCGGACCAGGCGCCGCGCGTGGCGGCGGGGTTTGCCAATAACACGCTGCCCGCGAAGATGGACTTGTATGCCTGGACGGCGCGGCTGCGGGGGGAAGAGATCCGGTATGACAAAAAGTCCATGTCGGCAAGCAACTTCAAGAAGGCGGACACGGAGAAGAATGAACTGTGGTGGTATCCCTACGAAAGCCTGGAAGGAAATTACAGCGTCGAGATCACCTATGCGTGCGATGCCAAGGCGGCGGGGAGTGGATTCCGGATCGCGGCTCACAAGGGCAACCAGGGCACGCCGCGCGCGGCCGTGGAAGGACGCATGGAAAGCACAGGAGGCCAGTACGTCACCAGGAAGGTGGAGGGGACACTCCCAGTGGCCAGGGATGACCAGCACATCAGCTTCAGTCTGCCGGATGACGACAAATCCTCGAGTGTCCGGATTCGCAGGATTACGTTGATTCGCGGAAATTGAGCCCGGCTCAAGAGCGGAGCCGGGGAATCCAACGGGGGACTTCGCGACAGAAGCGTATATAGGACTCGCCTTCTCGTGCACGCAGGTGAGGCTCCTCGATGAAGAGCACAACGCAGTGGAAGACCGCCCACGCGATGGCTCCGTAGGCGAGCACGGCCGTGGAGTGGAAGATCAGGCCCTGGCCCAGAATGGATGTCGCGACCCCGAGGTACATGGGGTTGCGGGTGCGCCGGTATAGCCCGCCGGCAACCAGTCGCTCCGGCTCTTTCCCGATAAGAAAGGCGACAGGTTTGGTGAACCAGACTGCCGGAGTGCCTTTCCCCTCGAGGAAAAAGCGGGCGGTAGCCTGTACATAGAAAGAGGCGCCGAAGAAGGCGAGGAGCCAGCCGGGGAAGGCTGTCCAGCCAAAGCCTGTCCATCGCGCGGGCCAGCGGCCGAGCACCCATTGCGGCATCCAGAGGGCGACAAAGCCGGGGACGAGAACGGTGAAGATGAGCGTTCGCAGCAGCATGACAACACCCCATCCAGATCCGATAGGATACGGGAAAGAACGACCCATGACCCGGCGGACCTGTCTTGCCCTCGCTCTCCCCAGCGTATCGTATGCCGCCCGCCTGCCTTTTCAGCGTGGCGTCAACTACACGGCGGAATTGCCGGACGTTTATGCATCGGAACGCGCGCGGAGGATTCTCGAATCGCTGCCCGGATACGGCGTGAATTCGGTGGCATTTGTGCCTTACGGTTTCGCGCCGCATGGCGAGGCGGTGGTGCGGTTTAGCGGCGCGCGCGCGTGGGAGAAAGACGCGTCCATCGCGAACCTGGCCGCGGTGGCGCACGGCAAGGGGATGAAGGTGTTTCTGAAGCCCCAGGTGTGGGTGCGCGGGGGCGGGCCTACGGATCTGGACTTTGCGAGGGAATCGGACCGGAAGCAGTGGTTCGCCTCCTACCGGCCGTATCTCGAGCATTATGCGAATCTGGCGGTGAAGATCCACGCCGATCTGTTCTCGGTGGGGGTGGAGTTCTCGCGGCTGACGCGGCATGAAGCGCAATGGCGGGGGCTGATTGCGCGGGCGCGGGAGATTTACCGCGGCCCGTTGACCTATTGCGCGAATTTCGGGGAGGAATTCGAGTCGGTCCGCTTCTGGGATGCCGTGGATTATATCGGGCTGAATAACTACTATCCGCTTCCGGAGGATCTCTCGACTGCCGCGGTTGCCCGCAAGGTAGAACAGGTGCGGCAGCGATTCCGCAAACCGTTGATCTTTCCCGAAGCCGGCTATTCGAGCCTGGAAGCGCCTTACCGTCAGCCGTGGGATGAAACGCCGCGCAAGCTGTCGATGCAGGATCAGGCGCGGTGCTATGAGGCGCTGTTGCGAGGGTTCTATGAGAAGCCGTGGTTTCAGGGCGTGTACTGGTGGAAGATCGGGACGAACGGATTCGGAGGTCCGGAGGACGGGTCGCACACGCCCTGGAACAAGCCTGCGATGCAGGTGATGGCGAAGTGGTATCTGCGCGGAGGGCGTTGATCGTTATACCATCGGCTTGATGCGTTTCACACTGGCTCTCTTGTTTGCTCCCCTCTGTCTCCTCGCCCAACTGCCGGCTCCGAACAGCATGGGCGTGTCGATGGGACACCTTCACCTGAACACGACGGACCCCGAGGTGTCGCGCCGGTTTTGGGTGGACTTCCTGGGAGCGTCCACCGTAAAGCTCGGCAAGTTGGATGTCTACAAATTCCCGAATGGGTTGGTGATGGTCCGCAAGGTTACGGCTGTTTCCGGGGGTTCGGAAGGTTCCGTCATCAATCACGTCGGGT